>JALRFN010000321.1 GCA_023268425.1 Burkholderiaceae bacterium
GCCGCAAGGCGTACCCCAAGAGTTGCCGCCTGTGCGCGAAACGATTTGGCAGCAGCTGCAGCGCCAGGCCGAACAACAGCCGGACGCCATCGGGCTGAACTTTCTCGGCAGCAATTGGACTTGGGCGCAACTGCGCGATGACGCTTTGGCGATGGCGGGGGCGTTGCAAAAGCTGGGCGTGAGCAAAGGCGACCGGGTGATCTTGTTCACCCAAAACTCACCGCAGTACATCATGGGCTTTCACGCTGTGATGGTATGTGGTGGGGTCGTGGTGCCCATCAACCCCATGAACAAAGCCGAAGAGTTGCCGCACTACATCCGCGACTCGGGTGCCAAGGTGGCCATCGCGGCCTGCGACATCGCTGACGAATTGGCGCAAGCCACGGGGCGCATGAACGACGGTTTGCAGCATCTGATCGTCTGCGATTGGGTGGATGTGCTGCCAGACGATGCACAGGCGCGAGACGCGGTCGTGCCCGAGCTGTGGCGCGACTGGCTGTACACGGTGCCACCTCGCCCCGAAGCCGCCGGCCTGAGCGTGCACACGTGGACGGCGTTATTGAATCAGCGCCTGAGTCCGCAAGCGGTGGACGTGGCGGTCGATGACATGGCCTTGCTGCCGTACACCTCTGGTACGACGGGCTTGTCCAAAGGCTGCATGCACACCCAGGCGACGCTGGGCCACAACACGGCAGCTTGCCGCGCATGGGCTGAAACCGGCCCCAGCGACGCGACCTTGGTGGTGGTACCCATGTTTCACATCACCGGTTTGGTGGTCTGCATGTTGGCGACCATCTCGGCCGGGGCGCGCATTGTGTTGTTGCCGCGCTGGAACCGCGTCGTGGCAGCCAAGGCGATTGCTGAGCAGGGGATCACGCACTGGACCAACATCCCAACCATGGTCATCGACCTCCTGGGCATGCCTGACATCGACAAGGTCAACCTGAGTTCCTTGCACTACATTGGCGGCGGCGGCGCCCCCATGCCCGAGGCCGTGGCCAAGCGCTTGTTTGAGCAGTTTGGCCTGGAGTACTCCGAGGGCTATGGTTTGACCGAGACCGCTGCTCCCTCACACAGCAATCCGCGCGGACGTGGCAAGCGGGCATGTTTGGGCGTGCCCTATGTGGGGGTGGACGCACGCATCATTGACTTGGAGACCCTGCAAGAGCTGCCTCAAGGCGAAACGGGCGAAATCGTCATCCACGGTCCGCAGGTGTTCAAGGGCTATTGGCAAAATCCAGACGCCACCCGCGACGCCTTCATTGAGTTGGATGGCAAAACCTTTTTCCGCACGGGCGATATTGGCCGCATTGATGACGAGGGCTATTTCTTCATCAGCGACCGTTTGAAGCGCATGATCAATGCCAGTGGTTTCAAGGTGTGGCCCGCTGAGGTGGAAGCCATCTTGCACCACCATCCAGGCATCCATCAGGTGTGCGTGATCTCAGCGGTTGATGAGTACCGTGGCGAAACCGTCAAAGCCGTGGTGGTGCCGCGTGCAACCCACCGGGACATTTTGTCGGAGGAAGAGGTCATCGCTTGGGCCAAAGAGCACATGGCGGCTTACAAGTACCCACGCATCGTGGAGTTTGTGGACGAGTTGCCGCTGAACGCCTCGGGCAAGTTGATGTGGCGCTTGGTGCAGGCCCAACAAGACGAACGAGACGAAAAGAAAGAAGCTGCATGAGCACACAACGCATGAGTGACCGAGTCGCGGTAACGGCGGCGGGCGGCGGCGTGGTTGAAGTGGCCTTGTCGCGGGCCGACAAGATGAATGCCCTTGACCCCGCCATGTTCGACGGCTTGATTGAGGCGGCCCACGCGGTGCGCGGCATGTCGGGTGTGCGGGCGGTCGTTTTGCACGGAGAAGGCCGCGCGTTTTGCGCGGGCTTGGACATGGGCAGTTTTGCTGCGATGGCTGACGGTCAAGGCACCAACATGGGCAATTTGCTGCCACGCGAGGGCAGCATTGCCAACCGCGCGCAGCAAACGGCGTGGTTGTGGCGTGACTTGCCAGTGCCGGTGATCGCGGCGGTGCATGGTGTGGCCTTTGGAGGTGGGCTTCAAGTGGCCATGGGTGCAGACCTGCGTTACACCCAGGCGGAGACCCAATGGTCCATCTTGGAGATCAAATGGGGCTTGGTCCCGGATATGGCGGGCATGCCTTTGTTGCGCGAATTGGTGCGTGGTGACGTGCTGCGCGACTTGACCTACTCGGGCCGTGTGGTCAAAGGTGTGGAGGCGCAAGCTCTGGGCCTGGCCACGCATGTGGTCGATGACCCCTTGGTCGCTGCGCGCGCGATGGCAGCGCAAATTGCTGGGCGCAGCCCACACGCGGTACGCGCTGGCAAACGCTTGTTGAACGCGTTGAGTGACCACACGGCAGCGCAACTTTTGCAAGCCGAAACCGACGAGCAGGTGGCCTTGATCGGCTCGCGCAACCAAGTCGAGGCGATTCACGCCGGCGTGCAAAAGCGTGCGCCACAATTTCAAGAGGCTGACTGAACGCCCGCGCGCTCAGCCCGCGCGGCCTTGGCTCAGCTCCGATCGCGACACACTCGGCTTGTTGCCGTCAGGTTCGTGGCGAGGGCGTTGGGGCTGATGCGCGGTGGCTTTCGAGAGTGCCCCGAAGCCTCTGCTTCAGCCGCGCTTCACTTGTTCTTGTCGAACTGTTGGTTGAAGGTGCGCAAGACGCTGCGCGCCCGGCCTTCGTCACAGATCACGGGAATCAGCATTTTGGGTTCGACTTTTTGACGCGGGGTTTCGATTGAGAACGAGCTTTTGTAGGCGGGGTCTGCCTTGACCACGACGTAGCTGTAGGTCGATGCTTCGATGGTGGCGTGTCCGTTGCTGAATTTCGCGGTCGGGCCCGAGGGCTCCAGCGTGATGATGTAGGCGTCTTCGACCAAGCCGCACTGGTTTTGCAGCGTCAGTTCGGCGGTGATCATTTTTTCACCGCGTGGGTTGGGCACGCCCTGGGTGAAGTACCAGTAGGCTGCGCCGATCAAGACCACCAAGCCGAAGATGTAGGGCAGGTAGTCGTTGATGTCGAACTGATTTTTCTTGGGTTTGACCAAGCGGCGGCGTTTGCGCGGCGCGTCACCAACCAACTGCTCGTCGGGGCGGTGCTGGTCTGGCTGAGGGGGCTGATTGGGGCTGCTCATGCCCGCAGAATAGCTCAAGCCAGTCCATCAGAATTGACGCACATCAGACGCCACCCCCGGGGCTCACACAGGCGGCGGGAATGCTTGTAATGATTTAGTGATCGTGGCTGCTTGCTTCGGTATCGTCGTGCTTGGACGAAAACAAACGGCTCAACTGGTCTCGGTCCCAGCCCATGCGAGCGAGCGCCTTTTTGGCCGCCAGGATGCGGATCTGGTCGGAGTAGAAGGAGTCGCCAGGCTCACCTTCGAGTTGCCGAATTTGTCGCTCTGACAGGCAAGTCTGCTGCGCCAGTCGGATCGTGTCCCAGCCCTTGGCCTCACGCACTTGACGGATTTTTTGTTGAACTTCAGTAAACACCATGTCGCGGCACCTTTGCCCAATTCATTGGCTCGCATGAGCTCGGAAGAATTAACGGGCGCGATATTAATGGTTTTACAAAGAATTACAAACGTCGCTTCTCGACTTGATCTCTGATTGTGGGCAATTTCGCACGGAAGCGCGTCCGGCCACGCCATCCAAGACGCTTCAGTGTGCTTGCAGTGCGCTGGCGACTTCGCGCACCAACCCGGGCCCACGGTAAATGAAGCCGCTGTACACCTGCACCAAGTCAGCTCCCGCTTGGATCTTGGCCTGCGCATCGGCGGCACACATGATGCCGCCCACACCAATGATGGGAAAGTCAGCGCCCAAAGCCTGGCGCATGGCGGCAATGATGGCGGTGCTGGCTTGCGTCAACGGCCCGCCGGAGAGACCGCCTGCTTCAGCACCGTGCGGCAAATGGGCGACGGCATCGCGGGCCAGTGTCGTGTTGGTGGCGATCAAGCCCCAGCGTTGATTGGCTCGCCCGTCGGCGTCGCAGCCGTGGCGCCTCAACACTTGGGCGATGGCCTGAACCTGGTGCTCGTCCAAGTCGGGCGCGATTTTGACGAACAGCGGCACGGTTTTGCCGTGTTCTTGTGCCAGCGCATCGCGCTCGTGGTCCAAGGCGCTGAGCAGGGCGCCCAGGGCCGCGTCGTCCTGGATTTGGCGCAGGTTCTTGGTGTTGGGGCTGGAGATGTTCACCGTCACATAGTCGGCATGTGCGTAGACGCCGCGCAAGCCCTTGAGGTAGTCGCTGCTTGCGTCTTCAATCGGCGTCGCTGCGTTCTTGCCGATGTTTAGGCCAATCAGTGGGCGCTGCGCATCGTGTCGGCAGCGGGCGGCTTGCACGTTGCGCACAAAGGCGTCCAAGCCTTCGTTGTTGAAGCCAAAGCGGTTGATCAAGGCTTGTGCTTCGGGCAAGCGAAACATGCGCGGCTTGGGGTTGCCGGGCTGAGGCAAGGGGGTGACCGTGCCCACTTCCACAAAGCCAAAGCCCATGGCGGCAAAGGCATCGATGCAGGCCGC
>JALRFN010000332.1 GCA_023268425.1 Burkholderiaceae bacterium
CCTTCGTGTGCGAAATGAGCGCATGGAGGTGATTGGCAAAAACATCGCCAACGCGGACACGCCGCACTTCAAAGCACAAGATGTCGATTTCAAGACAGTGTTGAATCGCGCGAATTCCGCGCAAGCCATGGTCACCACCGACGCCCGCCACTACGACTTGGGCGACGCCGCCACCACCAGCGGGCTGAAGTACCGCGTGCCCTTCAACCCCTCGTTTGACGGCAACACGGTCGAACTGCAAGTTGAGCAAGCGCAGTTTGGTAAGGCTGCGGCCGACTACCAAGCCACGCTGACCTTTTTGGAAAACCGCGTGGGCGGCCTGCGCCGCGCGCTGAAAGGAGAATGAACATGTCTCTGGACCACTTGTTTGGCGTCGCTGGCTCGGCGCTCAATGCGCAAACCGTGCGCATGAACACCACGGCATCGAACCTGGCCAACGCGGGCTCCGTGGCCAGCACCGAAGCCGAGGCCTTTCGCGCCAAACGCGCGGTGTTTCGCGCCCTCGTGGATGACGCCATGACCAATGCAGGAGCGCCCACCGTGGGCGGCGTCAAGATCGAAGCCGTGGTCGACGACCAAGCGCCCGTGCGCAAGGTGTATCAGCCTGGCAACCCCATGGCCGATGGCGAGGGCTACATCTACCAGTCCAACGTCAGTGAGGTCGGGGAGATGGTGGACATGATGGCCGCTGCCCGTTCTTACCAAAACAACGTCGAAGTCATCAACACGGCACGGCAATTGCTCATGAAAACCTTGGAAGCCTCCAAGGCTTGATCTCTGAACCCGAGGAATCACCATGGCCATTGCCGATACCCTGACCACGTCGTCTAGCTTGTTGGGCAGCAGCGTCACCCGCTACGAAGACGTGGCCAACGCTGCGCCCAAGCAAAACGAAGCCATGGGGCAGCAAGAATTCTTGACCCTGTTCACGGCCCAGTTGCAAAACCAAAACCCATTGGACCCGGTCAAGAACGAAGCCTTTGTGGCGCAACTGGCGCAGTTCTCGCAGCTCGAAGCCTTGACCGGCATGAAGGCGTCTTTGGACAATTTTGTCGGCAGCATGTCCAGCGAGCGCTTGCTGGGCAGCGCGTCTTTGATTGGCAAAAAAGTCGCAGTGGCCAACACCGCCTTTGACTACAGCGGCCAAACCGAAAGCAAGGGCGTCATTGCTTTGCCTGAGGGCGCCAGCGGCGTGGGTGTGCAAGTCATCAACGCGGCCAACGGTCAAGTCGTGCGCAACCTGATTTACGGCCCGCAAACCCCGGGTGACTTCACCTTCACCTGGGATGGCTTTGACGACAACGATGCCTTGGCTGCTGACGCCTCTTACCGTTTTGTGGCCAGTGCGGTGGTCAACGGCAGCACACAAGACGTGCCCGTGAACACCGTCGCAACGATTCGCGCGATTTTGCGCAACGCCCAGGACAACAGCATCCAGGTGGAAGTTGACGGTGGCACAACTCTTGCATTGGATGACGTGCTGCGCATCGCCCAATAAGGCCTTGCCGCTTCACCAAATTAAAACAGCGATTCCCAAGGAGTCCCCCTCATGTCATTTTACACCTCACTGACCGGTTTGAACTCGGCGACCGCACAGTTGGCCGTGACCTCGAACAACATCGCTAACGTGGGCACCAGCGGCTTCAAGCGCTCGCGCGCCGACTTCGGTGACATCTTTTCGACATCGCCACTGCAAAAGTCCTCAAGCAACATCGGTCAGGGCGTGTCGCTCAAGCAAGTGAGCCAAGAATTCAGCCAGGGCAACGTCTCGACCTCGGGCAACTCGCTGGATTTGGCCATCACCGGCGACGGCTTCTTTCCGCTGAAGTCGCCGGACGGTCTGCAAGACATCTACACCCGCAACGGCTCCTTCACGCTGAATGACCAAAACAACGTGGTCAACTCGGCGGGCCAGCGTTTGCAGTCAGCCTCGGTGGACAGCTCAGGCAAAGCCGATTTGAGCAACCTCACCGCCTTGACCATCCCGCCCATGACCTCAGGCGAAGCCAAAGAAACCACCAGCATTCAGTTGGGCTTGAACTTGCCGGCTGAGTCGGTGGTGATCCCGCAGGCTTTTGACCGCACCAACCCAGCGACCTACAACAAGAGCACGGCCTTGACGGTGTACGACGCCGGCGGCAACGGTTACTT
>JALRFN010000335.1 GCA_023268425.1 Burkholderiaceae bacterium
GGCTAAGAAGGCGGCAGTCAAGAAAGCTGCACCGGCTAAGAAAGCGGCAGTGAAGAAAGCTGCACCGGCCAAGAAAGCCGCAGTGAAGAAAGCTGCACCGGCCAAGAAACCTGCAGCGAAAAAAGCTGCACCGGCCAAAAAAGCAGCGGCGAAAAAGCCTGCTGCGAAGCCTGCCCCTGCCGCGAAGACCACGTTGACGCCGCAAGCTGCATGGCCCTTCCCCACTGGCGGCAAGCCCTGAGCTTTCCCAGTGAGGTGCGGCACTGACGTTCGCGTCAGTGTGTAGCGATCAACCCAGACCCGAAAAGGTCTGGGTTTTTTTGTGCCGTCAATGGCCCTGATTGGATGAGGGCGAGCTCAGCTCGGTGTAGACCAGGCGCACTTGGTAAGCCTCTAAGCGTTGTGCGTCAGACTCATCGGTGCGCCATGAGATTTGAGCGTTGTAGCGTTGATGGGCGCGCAGTTCTGCAGGGGATCCGTCGATTTGCAAGGGCATGACGCGCCTGGCCCAGGTCTGGCCTTGAGGGTCTTGCAACGACAACTCCAATTGCGGTGTGGCAACTTGGGTGGCACCGTCGTTGCGCACTTCCAGGTCCATCTGAAAGCGCTGATTGGGCAAGCGCACCACGGCGGATTGCGACACTTGAAGCCAACGCAAGTCGCGCAAGGACTGAACCTGGCAGCCCAGCAAGCCACAAGCCTGCTCCAGCCAAGGTCGGCTCTGGGGCCAGCGCGCCCCCAACCAATTGCGTTGGAGGTGAATGACTTGAGCCAGTAAAGCGAGGATCAAGATCAAACTCAGCGCCAGCAAGGCCTTGCGCGCGCGCCCTCTACCCAGCCGAGGCGTGGACGAAGACAGGGCATCGCTGGGTGATGCGCTTGCAGTTGAATCAAACGACGTCGACGTGGCCGACGCCGTGGTGTTGCCCGCAAACAAGGGGTCTGCTTCTGGTCTGGGCAGGTCCTCCGTGTCCAGTGGCGCTTGGTCGTCCAACCACTGAGGGTCGTTGGTGTCAGGTGCCTGGGCATGCGCCTCGTTTGCGTGCAAGTCCAACCAAGCAGGCTCCACCGTGGCGGCATCGGCGTGCATCTCGGCGCCAGAGTTTGCATCTTCTGTCGCCTTGGCTGCTGACGCTAGGTTCGGGGTGGTTGTTGGCGGCGCAGCTGATGCGCTGCTCGGCAACCCCAAGTCGATGTGTGACCAATCAAAGTGCGCTGGGGGGGCCGACGCGGGGGGCGTGGGTGCTGCTGAGGCGTCCGAGAGGGAGGCACTGGCCTCGCTTGTTGGCGCTGGCTTGGACTTGGGGTCCAAGGTCGGGAGACTCAGCTGCCCAGCATCGAAGACATGTTGGCAATGGCCGCAGCGTGCCCAGCCCTGCGACGTCGTGAGCTGGGCGGGGTCCAGCGCCAAAGCGGTGTTGCAGCGAGGGCAGTGGATGGTCAGCATCGCGGGCTCAGCGCTGTGCACCCATCAATACCCAGCCATCTTCCTCATCGAGCACATCGATGCGCAAGTGCGCGGCGTAGGCGGCTTGGAGTTCCTCGGCCTGTCGCGACAAGATGCCGGCCAAAACCAAGTGGCCATTGGCTTGCACGTGGCTGCACAACAAGGGCGCCAGTACCTTGAGTGGCGTTGCCAAAATGTTGGCCAGCACGACTTGGTAGCTGCCTCGGGCGAGGTCGGGCAAGCCTGCGTTCAGCCGCACCCCGTTGGTCTGCGCGTTGTCTAAGGTCGCTTTGACCGCATCGGGGTCGATGTCGACCGCGTCAACTGGGCTGGCGCCACGCTGTGCTGCCGCCATGGCCAAAATGCCGGAGCCGCAGCCGTAGTCCAGTACGCGCTGTCCGCTGAGGTCACGTCCGGCGATCCAGCGCAAACACATGCGCGTGGTGGGGTGGGTGCCGGTACCAAAGGCCAAGCCAGGATCCAGTCGCAAGACTTGTTTGGCTTGCGCGGGCGGTTCATGCCAGGAGGGCACAATCCAAAAGTTGGGGGTGATCTCCACAGGAGCGAATTGTGACTGCGTGAGCCGCACCCAATCTTGCTCGGGTAGGGTTTTGAGCTCCAAATCGTGCGCGCCAGCAAAAAAGTCCTGAGCCTGCAAGACCCGCGCCGCGTCTTGAGCGCTGCCCATGTCTGGGAACAAAGCCGTGACCGTGGAGCGCGCCCAAGCATGATCCGGCGGCGGCATGTTCGGCTCGCCAAAGAGTGGGCGTTCCGCTTCGGTGTGGGCATCGGCGTCTTCGACCGACACGCTCAGCGCATCCAGTGCTTCTAATGCGTCGCTGAACACATCGACTTGGGTTTGCGCGACGATGACGCTGAGTTCGACCACGGTGTTTCCTCAGTTGCGCTGGTGTTGGGCCAGCCAATGTTCCAAGTAGTGGATGTTGACGCCACCGGCGACGAAGCCACCATCGACCATCAACTCTCGGTGCAAGGGAATGTTGGTTTGGATGCCCTCCACCACCATTTCGGTCAAGGCTGAGCGCATGCGTGCAATGGCTTGTTCGCGCGTGTCGCCGTGCACGATCAGCTTGCCGATCATGGAATCGTAGTGCGGCGGCACGACATATTGGTGATAAACATGCGAGTCCACGCGCACGCCAGGGCCACCAGCGGCGTGCCAGCCTTCAATGCGGCCAGGCGAGGGCATGAAGTTGAAGGGGTGCTCGGCGTTGATGCGGCACT
>JALRFN010000364.1 GCA_023268425.1 Burkholderiaceae bacterium
GTTTGGAGCCCTCACCAATGCCGAACCACACCACAAACAGCGGCAGCAAGGCAATCTTGGGGATGGGAAACAAGGCCGACACCATTGGGTACAGGCTGGCACGCGGCAACGACCACAGGCCAATCATCAAGCCCACGGCAACGCCCGCCAAGCTGCCACTGACCCAGCCACCACTGAGGCGCAGCATGCTGGTGCCCCAGTGCTTCCACAACATGCCCGTGTGCAACAAGTCTTGCAAGGCCGCCACCACCTCGCTGGGCGCGGGCAAAGCGATGTTGCTGATCACACCACTGCGGCTGCCCCACTCCCACAACGCGATCAAGACCACAAAAGTCAGCAAGGCGGCCCCGCGCACCGGGCGGTGCTGAAAGCCACCGCCGCGAAAGGGCACGGGGCGGCTGTGCACCTCAGACATGGCGCAACTCCCGGTCGGCCTCGGCAGCTTGGGCACGCATCTGGGCCCAGATGTCTTGCCGCACCGCCTCCAACTCAGCCGCGTGGGCGCCACGTTCAGCCAGGGGAATCCCGATCTCGGTCACCGAGGCCACGTGGCCCGGGCGCCCCGTCAACAAAACAATCCGATGGCCCAAACGTGTCGCCTCAGACAGGTTGTGGGTGACATACAGCGCGGAGAATCGGTTGCGCGTCCACAAGTCAACCAAGTCGTCCATCAGCAGCTCTCGGGTTTGGCTGTCCAAGGCCGACAAGGGCTCGTCCATCAACCAGATCTCGGGTTGGACCGCGAGCGCGCGCGCAATGCCCACACGCTGGCGCATGCCGCCAGAAAGCTGACGCGGCCAGGCGTGTTTGAACGCCGTCAAGTGCGTGCGCGCCAACACGTCGTCGATGATTTCAGCTTGCTCTGCTGCGGTGAGTGCGTGGTGCGCCAAGACCAAGGCAATGTTGTCCTCCACCGAGCGCCACGGCAACAGCGCAAAGTCTTGAAACACATAGGTCAGCGGGTTCAAGCTGCCCGGCGAGCGCTCGCCTTGCAGCAGAATTTGGCCGCTGTGGGCCTGCTCCAAACCACCAGCCAGCCGCAACAGGGTGGACTTGCCACAGCCAGATGGGCCCACCACACAAACGATCTCGCCCTCATGGACTTGCAAGTCGATGTCAGACAGAACTTGCAAATCGCCATAGCGATGCGAGACCGATTGCAAAGCCAGTAGCACGGCGCGCGCCTTTTGCGCTTACTTGATTTTCACGAATGAGGTGTCCACCACCTGTTCAATTTTCAAGTCTTTGGACACCATGCCTTCGGACTGGAACCAAGCCAACTGGTCTTTGACGCTGGCCAGGTTCAACTCGCCTTGCGGGCTGACCAACATCGCGCCCGCCTTGATGCGCGGGGCGGCTTTGTCGATGGGCTGATCGCTGTACACGTATTGGTGCACCATGCCGACGATGGCGTCGGTCTCCGCCTCGGGCAAAGACTTCTGGACCAAGGCTGCGTTGTAGGTGTCCACGCCCTGCTCAAAGGCGGTCAAAAAGCGCTTGACCAATGGGCGGCGCTCGGTGACGTTTTTCTTGGACGTGAAAATGGTTGTGACTTGGTAACCGTCGATGTAGTCGCTGACGTTGCCCAAGACCTTGACCTCACCGCCTTTGGTCAAGCCAGCCGCGATGTTGGGCACGATGGACCAAGCGTCGATTTGTCCGCTCTTGAGTGCGGCGATGACGGCTGGCACTTTTTGCAGCGGCTTGATGCTCAAGTCGCTGCGGGCAAAGCCCTCTTTGTCGGCGATCTTGTGGGCCATGTAATGAAAAGACGAACCCGCCGTGGTCACGCCAAAACTGCGGCCCTTGAGCTTGGCCGGGCTGGTGACCCCCGCGTCGTAAGCCGCTTGCGACACCAAAATCTTTTGACCATCGATGCCCGGCGCCTCGGTCAAGGCGCCACCGATGATGCGCACCACGTCTTTTTCAGCCAAATTCAACAAACTGGCTGACACGGCGGTCACGCCAAAGTCCACGTCGCCAGAGGCTATCGCCACTGCCATGGGCTGTGCGGCTTGGAAGACCACAAACTCCACCTTCAAATCTTGCTTGGCAAAGTAACCTTTGCCCTCGGCAATGATGCTGGGCGAGTGCGAGGCCAATCGCAACAGGCCGATCTTGATGCTGTCTTGCGCATGTGCGGCCATGGCGTTCAGACTCAAGACCAAGCTCAAAGCGGTGGCTTTCAACAAGGGGCGGCGTTGCAACATGTGTGTCTCCTGAATTTTCTGGGGGGTAATGAGCGCTGGTCACGCTCAGGCTGGCGCATTCTGGCACAGCAAACCAAGGCACCGCAGGACCAGCGCGACTGCGTCGAACGCAGCTCAAAGCGCCAAGATGATGCGCTCACTCTTGGCGCGGGAGCAACAAGCCATCATGCGTTTTTGTGCGGCGCGCTCGGCTGGCGTCAAGACCTTGTCTCGGTGGTCGACCTCACCGTCCAGCACCGCAACCTCGCAGGTGCCGCACAAGCCCTCGTTGCAGTCACACGACACATCAACGCCTGCCGCTTGCAGGGTTTGCAACAGCGTCTGATCAGCGGGCACCGTGAGCTCCAAATTGGAGTCTTTCAACACCGCGACGAAGGCGTGTTCGCGGCTGGGGTCCAGCGCAGCGGTCTCGGCGCTGAAGTGCTCAAAGCGCAAGCAAGCCGGCGGCCAATGGGCACTCAAGCCCTCCAACTCGTTGATCAAGCGGCTGGGGCCACAGGTGTACACCCGCGTCTCCGAGTCAACGTGGCTCAGCAGCGAGGGCAAATCCATGCGCGTGCCTTCCTCCGAGATGTGCAAGCGCAGCGCAGCGGCGTGGTCCGCTTGCACGCGGTCCAACATCGCCATGCGCCCACGCGAGCGGCCCGCGTAGTGCAGTTCATACGAGCGACCTTGTTGCTTCAAACGGTCGGCCATCGCCAAGATGGGCGTGATGCCGATGCCCCCCGCGATCAACACCGCGTGTTGGCCCGCCTCATCGAGCGCAAAGAGGTTCTTGGGGCCAGACAGTTGCAAGCGGTCGCCAACCCTGACGTGCTCACAAAAGTGCTTGGAGCCGCCCCGCCCTGTGGCGTCGCGTTGAACGACCACTTGGTAAACCTCGCGCTGCGCCGGGTCGCCGCACAAAGAGTATTTGCGTCGGTAACCGCCCGCAATCAAGTCCACGTGGGCACCCGCACTCCACACCGGCAGCGCCGAGCCATCGGGGGCGGCCAAAACCAAGCGCACCAAGTCTTCACCCTCGGGCACGCGCTCGCGCACGACCATGGTGCGCGCGATCGCGCTCTTGGGCGGTGGCCCAATGTAGAAGTCTTTGGGCTGAGCCGTGGCAATGCGCGGGTCAGTCCGCTCGGGGTTTTGCGCCGGGTCCCACTCCACCCACAGTTGCGCTGGGCCACGAAACGAGGTGTTGGACAGGTAGTCAAAGCCTTGGGGCGCGAGCCGCATGTGCGGCAATCGGCGCGAGAACTCTTCCAAAAACACGCGCATTTGCATGCGCCCGATGTTTTTGCCCATGCACTGGTGCGCCCCATAACCAAAGGTCAAATGCTCGACCGCGTTCTCTCGGTAGAGATCGACCTCCTCGGGGTTTTCAAATTGGCTGGCGTCGGCGTTGGCCGAGATTTGCACGATCAACAACTTGCTGCCCTTGGCCATCGCTACGCCGCCGACTTCGGTGTCAGCGGTGGCGATGCGCCGCCACGCGATGATGGAGCCGGCCACGCGCAAACACTCTTCCACCGCGTTGGGGATCAAGGCCGGGTTGGCACAAATCTCGTCCCATGCCTGGCGGTGGCTGAGCAAGGTCATGAAGGCGTTGGCCGTGGCGTTGGAGGTGGTCTCGTGCGCGGCGGCCAAAATCGCCATCATCATGGAGCGCAAATAAGACTCGGTGACGATGTCGGGGTGCTTGAGGTGTTGGCGCACCGACTCGTACATCCAACCCTCGCCTGTGGGCTCGGCCATCATGCCGGACAAGATGGTTTGCGCGGTCTGCCAAAAACGACCCACGTTCTCAGCAATCGCCAGCTGCTCCTCACGCGTCGGACGGCCCCAGGTGTTGAGGGTGTGGGCCACGGCGAATTGGCGCAGTTGCTCGGCCCCTTCGTCAGGGACGCCGAGAAATTTCAAGGCAATGTTCAATGGGATTTCATAAAACATCTCGCCCACCAAGTCGGCTCGGCCTTGGTCGATGAAACGGTCCATGTATTGGCGGGCCAAGCCACGCACCATGGGCTCATAAGCCAACAACTTCTCAGGCAAAAAGTCGTCCATCAACAAGCGTCGCCGCTGCATGTGGTCGGGCTCGTCTTCGTTGACCATGGTGCGGTCCATGGCAAAGCCATGGCGCTTCAAAATGTCCATGACCTCAGGCGTGGCTGGGGTGATTTTTTCCAGCGCGACAGCCGGTGAAAACAAGATGTTGTCGCGAAACACCGCTTTCACATCTTCAAACCGCGTGACCACCCAATAGCCCAGCGCCGGGCTCCAAAACACCGGCTCTTGCTCGCGCGCCCACTTCAGGTACTGAGCCGGGTCCTGCATGTAGGCCGGTTCAAACGGGTCGAACGCCGCCGCTTGGGCACTGACTGGGCAACCGTTGGGGTCCCGCAGCGCGGAGTGATCAATGGGGCAGCCACTGGCCTGGGGGATGGGGTCGGTCATGGGTCAACTCTTGAATCAAAATGCGTCAAAATTTTAGGCGCCTCACCCAGCGCCACATCCCCCGCGAGCGACACGCCCCAAGCGTGGGACTGGGCAGCGGCTTCGCGCAAGCAGTTGTCGACATGCCGATCCCGCACAATGCAGCCCCTTGCTCCAACTGCTCGCCCCCATGTCTAACCCAGCCCATGCGCACCGAAAAGGCCTGCTCATCACCCTCACGGGGGTCTTGTTTATCGTGCCTGACGCGCTGTTTGTGCGGCTGATCGGTGGCGACGCGCTGGTCACCGCGTTCTGGCGCAGCTTGATTTGTGGCA
>JALRFN010000053.1 GCA_023268425.1 Burkholderiaceae bacterium
GTGAATTGCTCCACGTACTCGGCATTGACCCGCGCGGCGCGCTCGAGCAAGCGGCTGTGCAAATAAAACACGTCGCCAGGGAAAGCTTCGCGGCCCGGCGGGCGACGCAACAACAAAGACACTTGGCGGTAAGCCACAGCCTGCTTGGAGAGATCGTCATACACGATCAAAGCGTCTTGGCCGCGGTCACGGAAATACTCACCCATGGTACAGCCAGAGTAAGCCGAGATGTATTGCATCGCCGCAGACTCAGAGGCGGAGGCCGCCACCACGATGGTGTACTCCATCGCGCCGGCTTGCTCCAAAGCGCGAACGACGTTTTTGATCGACGAGGCTTTTTGACCAATAGCGACATACACGCAGGTCATGTTCTGACCTTTTTGGTTGATGATCGCATCAATCGCCACTGCGGTCTTACCCGTTTGGCGGTCACCAATGATCAACTCACGCTGGCCACGGCCAATTGGCACCATGGAGTCAATCGCCTTCAAGCCGGTTTGCATCGGCTGGTCAACAGATTGGCGGGCAATCACACCAGGCGCAACCTTCTCGATCACGTCCGTCATCTTGGCGTTGATCGGGCCTTTGCCATCAATGGGCTGACCCAAGGCGTTCACCACGCGACCGATCAGCTCAGGACCCACGGGCACTTCCAAGATGCGACCCGTACACTTAACGGTGTCGCCTTCGGAGATGTGCTCGTACTCACCCAAAATCACGGCGCCCACCGAGTCGCGCTCGAGGTTCAGCGCCAAACCATAAGTGGCTGCACCATCGGCAGTAGCCGGGAATTCCAGCATTTCGCCCTGCATCACATCGGAAAGACCGTGAACGCGCACGATGCCATCGGTCACGGAGACCACGGTACCCTCGTTGCGCACGGCGGCTTGATCGGCCAAGCCCTCGATACGGGACTTGATCAATTCAGAGATTTCAGCGGGATTGAGCTGCATGTCTCGTTCCTTGTTACAAAAATATTGTCAGGTGACCAAATCGGCTTGGGCTTACGCCATCAACGCCGATTTCATCTGCTCTAAGCGGGCCTTAACCGAAGTGTCAAACACCTCGTCGCCAACCACCACACGCACGCCACCAATCAGCTCAGGCGCCAATGCGACTGTGAGCTTAAGAGAGCGTGCAAAACGTTGTTCCAATGTCGCTTGCAGATCTTGCAAGGCGGCCGCATCAAGCTCAAATGCCGAGTAAACAACGGCTTCGTTCACGCCCTGATCGGCGTTGAGCAAAGCGCGCACCTGCTTGGCGATTTCAGGCAAAACATCCAAACGGCCGTTTTCGACGACAACACGCAAGAAGTTTTGCGCTTTATCGCTGGCAGCGGCTTGCACAGCGGCGTTGAATAAGCCGACAAGCTGTTCGTCGCGCACACGCGGGTTGCCTGCCAGGGCCTTGACCTCGGCATGGTTAGCGAAGGCTGCCGCTTCTTCAAGCCAAGCCATATCGGCACTGGCCTGAGCGCGGCTGGCCGCAAAAAATGCTTCAGCGTAGGGGCGGGCCAGTGTGGCTAGTTCTGCCATGTCGACCCCCGATTACAGCTGTGCCTTGAGCTGAGACAACAGCTCTGCATGCACGGTGGCATTGACCTCTCGGCGCAGAATTTGTTCAGCACCTTTGACAGCCAAGTTCGCCACCTCATCACGCAAACCTTCGCGCACCTTGTGCACTTCGGCCTCAGCCTCTGCACGGGCAGCGGCGATGATCTTGGCAGCCTCTTCGCTGGCGCGGCCTTTGGCGTCTTCAACCAATGTTTGTGCGCGACGCTCGGCATCAGCCAGACGCGCAGCGGATTCGTCACGCGATTGATTCAGCTCGGCCTCAACACGTTGGTTGGCCACCGCGAGTTCTTGCTTCGCTTTCTCAGCGGCAGCCAGTCCTTCGGTGATTTTGGTTGCACGCTCATCCAGTGCTTTGGCGATCGGTGGCCACACGAACTTCATCGTGAACATCACCAAGATCGCAAAGACAATCATCTGAGCGAACAGCGTTGCATTGATACTCATCGCAACACCTTTCTTGAACGGGGTCGAATCAAACTGACATGAGTGGTGCCATGGCCCGGCGTCATCGACGCCGAGACACCTCTCAAATCATCTCTTACAGCGCGAACGGGTTAGCGAACGCGAACAACAGAGCAATAGCAACACCGATCAGGAATGCGGCGTCGATCAGACCGGCCAACAAAAACATTTTGGTCTGCAAGTCGTTCATCAACTCAGGCTGGCGAGCGCCCGACTCCAGGAATTTGCCGCCCATCATGCCAATGCCGATGGAAGCGCCCATAGCGCCCAAACCCACAATCAAACCACAGGCCAATGCGACGAGACCCAGAATGTTTTCCATGATGACTCCTAATAGAGAGAGGTGAGAAAAAGAAAAGGAAAAAGTTGAACCGATTAGTGCGCGTCGTGTGCCTGACCCACATAAATGAGGGCCAGCATCATGAAGATGAATGCTTGAAGCGTGATAACCAGAATGTGGAAGATGGCCCAGATCGTCCCAGCGATCAAATGCCCCACGAACAGCAAGCCACCCGTCAAGGACAACGCAGCATAGCCACCCAGCAAAGCGATCAGCATGAACACCAATTCACCTGCATACATGTTGCCAAACAGTCGCATGCCATGCGACACGGTTTTGGCGACGAATTCGATCATCTGCATCAAGAAGTTGATGACACCCAAAATCACTGCGAAAACGGGATTCTTGCTGGTGCCAAAAGGGGCACTGACGAGTTCGTGCGCCCAGCCACCCAAACCTTTGATCTTCAAGTTGTAATACAAGCAGACCAACAACACAGAAACCGACATCCCCAAGGTCGTCGACAAGTCAGCCGTGGGCACCACACGCATGTACGCATGGTGAGGGTCATGTCCAGCCGCACCGTAAATCTGCTGCCAAATCAAAGGCAGCAAATCCACCGGCAACATGTCCATGGCATTGAGCAAAAAAATCCAAACGAACACCGTCAACGCCAGAGGCGCAACCATCTTGCGGCTGGTGGCGTTGTGGATCACCGACTTGGCTTGGCCATCGACCATTTCCACCAAAATTTCGACCGCTGCCTGGAAACGACCCGGCACACCCGAGTTGGCTTTGCGCGCAGCGCGCCACATCAGGAAGCAAGCCAATGCACCCAACAACACCGAATAAATCAGTGAGTCGTAATTGAGGTACGAGAAATCCACAATGGCTTTTTGCTTGTCGCCCAGATTGGTCCAGTGCGTCAAGTGGTGAGTGATGTACTCACCAGCCGTCATTCCATGTCCTTCAGCAGCCATAACAATCCATCATTGAACGTTGTTTCGCCCCATGCGCACCGACAGTCGCCACGCAACCAGCCAATGCGCCTTGAGCGCCACCATCACACCAGCCATCAAGGCCAGCCACGTCGGGGAAGCAAACCAAAACGGTGTGGCAGCCATCATGGCCAAAGCCAACACCAACTTGACGCCTTCCCAAAAAAAGAATCCCGCCAGTGCCGCCTGAGCCCCCACCGACGACCGCCGCCCCCGCAACAGCGCCCACAACATCAAGGCAGTGGGCACCCAGACCGAAACCGCGCCATATGCAAACTCAGCAGCCCAAAGCACCCTGCCGCTGATGACCCACACCAGGGCCGCCACCAGCATCACCACCCAACCTTGGCCGTACAGCACAGAGATCGGCGACACCTGCGGGTGAACCCGACGCCACTGGTGCGCCTGCTCCCGCGTCAGGGGCTTGAAATCTTCATCATCCAACCCAGATGAGGGTGGTGGCAGTGTCACAACCATCCTCCAGGCCAACCCCGCCGCTTTGGTGCAGCGCAACATTTTGTGCGCCCAGCATTACGGCTAGTTTACAAATCGGTTTGCGTGCGCCACATTTCTGTCTTCGCACTCAAACCCGGCATTATATACAAGAGTCCCCGCACCAGGCGCTTATTGACCCATGAACAGTCCCCAAACCGACTCGCTGATCGAGTACCCCTGCCGCTTCCCCATCAAAGTCATGGGGGCTCAGCACCCGGATTTTGTCTCCGCCATCGCTGCGGTTGCGCGCGAGTTCGAACCCGGCTTCGATGCTGACACGATTCGCACCACACCCAGCGCCAAGGGCAACTACCTGGGCCTGACCATCCAAGTCTGGGTAAGCAGCCGTGAGCAATTAGACGACCTCTACCGCGCGCTGACGTCGCATGCCATGGTCAAGGTGGTGCTTTGACGGCCATCGCGAGTGATTGGCTGGGTGAACGCGACTACGCACAAGTGTTCGAGCGCATGGCCGCATTCACCGCCGAACGCGGCCCGGACACACCCGACGGGCTGTGGCTGTGCACACACCCCCCAGTGTTCACCCAGGGGCTTGCGGGCCGCTCCGAACACCTGCTGGCCCCTGGAGACATCCCGGTCGTCGCGTCCAACCGTGGCGGGCAAGTCACCTACCACGGGCCTGGCCAGTTGATTGCCTATCCGCTTTTGGATTTGCGTCGCCGTGGTTACTTCGTCAAAGAGTACGTCTACCGGCTTGAAGAAGCGGTGATCAAAACTTTGGCTGACCTCGGTGTGACCGGCCACCGCGTGCGCGGCGCTCCGGGCGTGTATGTGCGGCTTGAGGATCCATTCAATCACGCACGGCTGAGTGACGCCGAAAACGACGCCGCTCGATTCCCTGGACTCGCCAAGATCAGTGCCTTGGGCGTAAAAGTCTCCCGACACTGCACATTGCACGGCTTGGCACTCAACATCCACATGGATCTTGAGCCCTTCACCCGCATCAACCCCTGCGGCTACACCGGCTTGCGCACAACCGACCTTCATACAATCGGCGTCAAGACCTCCGTGAGCGAGGTGATGCCCCTGTTGCAACAACACCTGTTGCGCTTGCTTTGACCCTTTCGGATTGCCCCAATGAGCGCCTCTGACACGCCTTACGATCCCACCGCCAAGCAGAAATCTGCTGACAAGGTGTCGCGCATCCCCATCAAGGTGGTGGCTGGCGAAACCTTGAAGAAGCCGGATTGGATTCGCGTCAAAGCCGGTAGCCCCAGCACGCGCTTTTACGAGATCAAAGAGATTTTGCGCAGCAACAAACTGGTCACGGTATGTGAGGAGGCCAGCTGTCCCAACATTGGTGAGTGCTTCGGCAAAGGCACGGCGACGTTCATGATCATGGGTGACAAATGCACGCGTCGCTGCCCGTTTTGTGACGTGGGCCATGGCCGTCCAGACCCGCTGGATGCAGATGAGCCACTGAACTTGGCCAAGACCATTGCGGCGCTGAAGCTGCGCTATGTGGTCATCACCAGCGTTGATCGCGACGACCTGCGTGATGGCGGTAGCCAACATTTTGTTGACTGCATCCAAGCGGTTCGCGAGCACTCCCCGCAAACTCAAATTGAAATCCTCACACCGGACTTTCGCGGGCGCGATGACCGCGCGTTGAACATCTTGAAAGCTGCGCCGCCGGACATCATGAACCACAACTTGGAAACCGTGCCGCGCTTGTACAAGGAGGCGCGACCGGGCTCCGACTACCAGTTCAGCCTCAACTTGTTGAAAAAATTCAAAGCATTGTTTCCCGACGTTCCCACCAAAAGTGGCCTGATGGTCGGGCTCGGTGAAACCGACGACGAAATCTTGGCCGTCATGCGCGACATGCGCGCCCATGGCATCAACATGCTCACCATCGGCCAATATCTGGCACCAAGCGGCCACCACATTCCGGTTCGCCGTTACGTGACGCCAGAGACCTTTGCGATGTTCGAGACCGAGGCCAAAGCCATGGGCTTTGACCACGCCGCCATCGGCCCGCTGGTGCGCTCAAGCTACCACGCCGACATACAAGCCCACGCCGCCGGTCACGCATGAACGCCGGGCACCCCGCCGCGGCCACCGCGTATGCCTTGGCCACCGTTTTGGTGTGGTCATCGTTGGCCCCCTTGGGCGTGAGCGTCAACCATTTGCCACCGTTTTTCATCACCGGTTGCAGCTTGCTCGTCGGCGGCGCTTTGGCCTTGCCCAGCTTGCTGCGCAGTGGCCAATGGCGCATCGATGCCATCACCCTGGCGATTGGCATCTATGGCTTGTTTGGCTACCACGTTTTGTTGTTCACCGCCTTGCAGTGGGCGCCCCCTGTCGCGGCCAACCTGTTGAATTACCTGTGGCCCATGGGCATCGTCGTCTTGGCCCCTTTGTTTGTCCGCCAACTGCGTTTCACCTGGGGTCACGCCCTGGCTGCTTTGCTGGGTTTTGCGGGCTCGGCTTGGGTCATCTTGGATCAAGCCAAGGACCTTCAAGGGCTGACCCAAGCACAAGCCTTTTGGGGCTACCTCAGCGCCTTGGCCGCTGCCATCACCTGGTCAACTTACTCTTTGATGACCAAACGACGCAGCCATGTGCCTACGCCCACCATCGGGGCCATTTGTCTGGTTTGCGGCGCACTGTCGCTGGGCGTGCACGCCGCAGTCGAGCCAGCCGTTTCCATCAATGGCCGTGACGCGATGGTTTTGTTTCTGCTGGGTTTGGGGCCTGTTGGCGGGGCTTTTTACATTTGGGACAAGGCGCTGAAATTGGGCGACGCACGTCAGGTTGGCTTGTGGGCGTTCTTGACCCCGGTGCTGTCGACCGCCCTGCTCAGCTGGCAAAGTGGTCAACCCTTGCGCTTGGCGATTTTGGGTGCAACCACTTTGATTGTGGTTTCCGCCCTGGTGGGTCGCCGAGCCGCTTCAGCACCCGTCACCTGAACCGGGCTCAGGCGTCACTCAACATGGCCTGCGGCTCATCGCTGGCCAAAACTTCTTGCGCCCAGGGGGTGAGTTGCCGCGTATCGCTGCGCAAGACCTGCTGTTTGACGGCCAACATTTGCGTGGGGTGCATGGAGAATTGGCGCAGGCCCATGCCCAAAAGCAGGGCGGTCAGGCCCACGTCACCAGCCATCTCACCACAGATCGACACTTCTTTGCCAACGGCACGCCCAGCGTCCAATGTCTGCGCGATCAAGCGCAAGACCGCCGGGTGCATGGCGTCATAGAGGTGCGCCACGTCCTCATCGACGCGATCAATGGCCAAGGTGTATTGGATCAAGTCGTTGGTGCCAATCGACAAAAAATCAAAATGCTGCAAAAACAAAGGGGCCATCACCGCAGCCGCAGGCACTTCGATCATGGCGCCGACCTTGACATCGCCAAACACTTGGCCCTGCGCCAGCAGTTGCTCGCGCGCTTTCTCCAATAGCTGGAGGGCTTGGCGCACTTCACTCAAATGCGCCACCATCGGAAACATCACCTTGACCTGTCCATACGCGGCAGCGCGCAAAATTGCACGCAGTTGGGTCAGAAACATGGTGGGCTCTGCCAGGCTCCAACGAATGGCCCGCAAGCCCAAGGCCGGGTTGAGCTTTTCTTGGCCACCACGGTTTGATTCCAGCGGTTTGTCCGCGCCCACATCAATGGTGCGGATGGTCACTGGCATGCCCGCCATGCCTTGTACGGCCTCCTTGTAGGCCTCAAATTGCTCGTCTTCGCTGGGTAACGGCGGCAGGTTGCGCTTGGCTCGGCCCATGAACAAAAACTCACTGCGAAACAGCCCCACCCCCACCGCACCGGCCGCCATCGCGGCCTCGGTATCAGATGGCAACTCGATGTTGGCCAACAACTGCACCGCCTCGCCATCCAACGTCGTTGATGGGGTGTTGCGTAAGCGCCCCAAGCGTTCGCGCTCCAACACGCCTTGGCGCTGTTTGAAGCTGTATTCATCACACAAGATGTCGGACGGGTCGACAACCACCACACCCGCATCCCCATCGATGACCACGCGGTCGTCGGTCTGGATCAGTTGACTGGCTGCGCGCGCGCCCACCACGGCGGGAATGTCCAAGCTGCGCGCCACAATCGCGGTGTGCGAGGTCTTGCCGCCCACGTCCGTGATGAAGCCACTGAACACGCTTTGCTTGAACTGCAGCAAATCACTGGGGCTCAAATCATGGGCCACCAAAATCAGCGGGGTGTCATCTTGCTGAGGGTGTTCTTTGACCACATGCTCCAGTGAAAGTGACTCACCTTTCAGCGCCGCCAGCAAGCGCTCGACCACTTGCCCAACATCCGCTTTGCGTTCACGCAAATAGGGGTCTTCCATCTCATCGAACTGACGTCCAATCGCATCCAATTGCGCCGTCAGCGCCCACTCGGCGTTGTAGCGACGCTCGATCACCCATTGGCGCACACCGTCGGCCATGGCCTGGTCTTCCAACATCATCAACTGAACGTCCAACAAGGCCGCCAATTCGGTCGGCGCATCGGCTGCGCCCAATGTCGCTACGTGGGCTTTGACGGCGTTGATCTCCTGCGCGACGGCATCACGTGCACGCCCAAGCCGCAGCAGCTCGTCGGTCACGGCATCGGGCTCAATCAGGTAATGGCGAACATCCAAATGGTTGGCACCCAAAACCACCGCACGGCCGATGACCACGCCGCGCGAGACCGCCTGACCGTGAATGGCAACGCTCATTCACCCTCTCCGAACTTGTCCTCAAACAGCGCCACCAAGGCGTCCATCGCCTGTTGCTCGTCAGCACCGTCACACTCCAGCGCCACTTCAACACCCAAGCCAGCAGCCAACATCATCACGCCCATGATGCTCTTGGCGTTGACACGCCGTTCACCCCGAGACAGCGTCACTTCACAGGCGAAGCTGCCAGCCAATTTGGACAGCTTGGCCGATGCGCGGGCGTGCAAGCCCAATTTATTGCTGATGGTGATGTTGGTCTTGACCATGCGTAGCTCTGCGTTGTTGATTCTGTGGTGCGCTTGACCCCACTGCGATGACCCCTTGTGTGCCACCGGCCACAGCGCGCGCCACCACCGCAGCCAAAGGCTCATGGCGGTAGGTCACCGCGCGCAGGAGCATGGGGACACTCACCCCACTGACCATGCGCACGCGAGCGCCTTGCACCAACTGCGTGGCGACGTTACAAGGGGTCGCGCCAAACAAGTCGGTGAGAATCAGCAGCTCCCGATCGGTGGGCAATGCATCGAGTTGCAACTGTGCCTGTGCCAGCACCTCGGCTTGTGACCAATCCGCAGCGACATCCAGGGTCAAGATGTCTGCCGCTTCACTTGGAAACACATGCGCCACGCAATCACGCAATGCGGACGCCAATGGGGCATGGGCGATGATGAACAAGCTAACCATGGCGCGATTATCGCTGCGCGACCCTCATTGACGGCGCGGCGCCAAGCCGTCCCAAAAACGGCTGGTTTCGCCGTTGGACGCTTGGGCGCCATACGTGGCCAACTGCACCAACAACCCGCCTGCCGCCGCATGGCCCATGGCGACTTGCACGCGTTGACCGTCATGGCGTCGGCCCTCGCCCCGCCAAAGCTGGGCCCAATCCGCCCCCCTCACCAGCCAGGCTTGCGCAGGCTGAGCATCCTTGACCTGCGCACTGCTCTGACTGGCTTGGCGCCAAAGGGCAAGATTCGCCTTGGCATCACTGGCCTGCGCCAAGCGCATCCAAGCCACGGCATACGTCACGCTACCCACATCGCAGCTGCGCAGGTGCATGGTCGCGGATTGCGTGGGCAGCGCCACTGTGCGCTCTGCCACTTCCGGCTTGCACGGCAGCAAAGCCTCCCAACCGCTGTCACCCAAAGGCAACACACGCCAATTCAAGGCTTCGCTGCAGGCCAGCAAGCCCAGACTCAGCACCAGCACGAGCTGCCAGCTCGAAACGGGGAAACGGGTGTCTCTGGGGGGTCGCGTCATGCGCGACATGTTGACACACAATTCGTACATGACTTTCCCCAATACAGTTTCTATGGCCGCTTCTGTTGCCCCTGGCGCCCTGGCGGGCGTGCGCGTTCTCGACCTCAGCCGCATCTTGGCCGGACCCTGGTGCACGCAAACCTTGGCTGACCTGGGCGCCGATGTGATCAAAGTCGAGCGGCCAGGGCAGGGTGACGACAGCCGCACCTGGGGCCCGCCATTCTTGCCAGACAACCAAGGCCAAGACACCTCGGACTCGGCCTACTACCTGTGCGCCAACCGCAACAAGCGTTCGATTTGCTGCGACCTGTCGACTGAGCAAGGCCAAGCCTTGGTGCGAGAGCTTGCCCTGCAAAGCGACGTGGTGGTCGAAAACTTCAAAGTCGGAGACCTGAAACGCTATGGCCTGGACGCACAAAGCCTTGCGCAGCTCAAACCCTCATTGGTCATTTGTTCGGTCACCGGGTTTGGGCAAACGGGACCCTATGCCGATCGCGCAGGCTACGACTACGCGATTCAGGGGCTGGGGGGCTTGATGTCCATCACTGGGGAGCGCGACGACTTGCCCGGCGGGGGCCCGCAAAAAGTGACCTGCAAAGTTGTTGAAACAGAGCCTGTCGTCAAAGGTCAAACCGCTGCGAACAGCTTTAAGCCTGCGATTTTGGACAATGGGGTTAAGGTCATGGTCCCACCCTTTATTGCCCAAGACGAAATGATCATCGTCAATACAGAGTCGATGGAATATTCCGAACGCGCTTAAGTCACGAAAAAATACCCCGCAGACATGTGCGGGGCGACATAAAAAAGGGCCGATTTCTCGGCCCCTTTTTTATGATTTGCGGTTCATCCGATTGTTGATCAGGTCATCCACCACCGATGGATCGGCCAGTGTGGATGTATCGCCCAAGGCGCCAAAATCGTCTTCGGCAATTTTGCGCAGAATGCGGCGCATAATCTTGCCTGAGCGTGTCTTGGGCAAGCCTGGAGCCCACTGGATCAGGTCAGGGGATGCGATGGGGCCGATTTCCTTGCGGACCCAATTGCGCAGCTCTGTGCGCAGCTCATCGCTTGGCGCTTCGCCTGCCATCAATGTGACATAGCAATAGATGCCTTGGCCTTTGATGTCATAGGGGTATCCCACAACGGCGGCCTCGGATACCTTTGGATGCGCAACCAAGGCACTTTCGACCTCGGCGGTGCCCATGCGGTGGCCTGATACGTTGATCACATCATCGACGCGGCCTGTACTCCAATAATACCCATCCGCATCTCGGCGGCATCCGTCACCCGAGAAATAGTAGCCTTTGTAATCCGCGAAATAGGTTTTCACAAACCGTTCGTGGTCGCCATAAACCGTGCGCATTTGCCCTGGCCAGCTGTCTTTCATACAGAGCACGCCTTCGGCGGCAGTTTCGTGGATTTCTGCGCCTGTTTGCGGGTCAAGTAGGACCGGTTGAACGCCAAAGAATGGGGTTGTTGCCGATCCAGGTTTGGTTGCCGTCGCACCAGGCAGTGGTGTCAGAAGATGGCCGCCTGTTTCGGTTTGCCACCATGTGTCAACGATAGGGCAGTTGCCTTTGCCGACGACGTTATTGTACCAGTTCCATGCCTCTGGGTTGATGGGCTCGCCCACGGTGCCCAGAACTTTCAAAGAGGACAGGTCGCATTTTTCAACGAATTCTTTGCCTTGACCCATCAAGGCGCGGATAGCTGTGGGGGCAGTGTAGAATTGATTGACCTTGTGCTTTTCACAGACTTGCCAGAACCGCGATGCGTCCGGGTATGTGGGGACGCCTTCGAACATCAAGGTCGTCGCACCATTGGCCAGCGGACCATAGACAATATAGCTGTGGCCTGTGACCCAACCCACGTCTGCGGTACACCAGTAAATATCACCTTCATGATAATCAAAGACCAGCTCATGCGTCATGGACGCCCACACCAAATAACCGCCTGTTGTGTGCACAACACCCTTTGGCGCGCCGGTCGACCCTGACGTGTAAAGGATAAACAACGGATCTTCTGCATTCATTGCCTCAGGGGCGCAGTCTGCAGAGGCTTTGGCCATCGCAGCGTGTTTGTTCGCTGCTTGTTCCAGTGCCTCGTCGTCTTGACCCCACTGTTCGGCCTGCCATGTTTCGTCGATACGCGACATGGCCCACGCCGAATCTGCGTCAAGGCGCTGATGAATTACCGCAAGCCCAAGCACCAGAGACCCTGAAATGCTGACCAAGTCATGAAACGCCGTTAACTGAAATGGTGTCAATTGGCG
>JALRFN010000101.1 GCA_023268425.1 Burkholderiaceae bacterium
CTCCGGGATATTGGGCAAATAAGCCGCCACACGATCGCCGGGTTGCACGCCCAATTCGCGCAAAGTGGTGGCCAGGGCCGCCACTTGCTGGCGCAACTGCGCCCAAGACAATTGGCGCACCTCACCACGCTCGTTTTCAGCGATCATGGCGGGCATGCCAGCCGCATCCGCAGCCTCCACGTGGCGCAGGACTTGGTTGACGTAATTCATCTCCACGCCAGGGAACCACTGAGCACCCGGCATGGTGTTGCGTGTCAAAACCGCCGAGGGCGCCTGCACCGAGCGCAAATCAAAGTAGTCCCAGATGCTGCGCCAAAACGCATCCAAGTCGGCAACCGACCAGCGCCACAAGGCGTCATAGTCTTGAAAAACCAAGCCACGCGACTGCGCCAACCATTCACGGTACAAGCGCATTTGCGGCACATAAGGAGGACGTGTTGTCATGGCTGGGCACGTTATCAAGCGCCCTGCACGCGCACTGTCACCCGCGAAACTTTGCCCCCCCGTGTTTCCCCTGAATGGCTTGCGCTTCTGGCTTAGCGCACCTCAAATGTCACGCCTCAAACCTCACACCTCACAAGCGCAGCCAACCGCCGTCGACCGCAAGCCAAAAGCCCAGCGTGACCGTGATCACCGCAGCCAACCAAATGGGCGTGGCCGCCACGTGAGGACCGCGCTCTGGCAAACGGCCGCTGAGCATGCGTTGCCAATATGGGCTGCGGCGCCAAACACCTTGCAAGACAACGGCGGCAAGGTGCACAAACACCGCCAGCAGCATGCCTTCGCCCAGCGTTTCGTGAAGATCAGCCATCCATTCCACCCAAACGTCGGGGCCCCAGGACTCGTAACTGATCCAACCCGTTGCGGTGATGGGCAAGGCCGCCAGCAGCAGCAACAACAAGGACGCATACACCGCCATGAGTGGCAGTTGCTGCAGCCAAGCCCAAGACCACGCCTGTGGGCGCGAAAACTGCCGAACAAAACGCCCCAGGGCCTCGCCTCGGCGCCACAGCAGGGACAAGCGGGCTTGGCGCGGCCCCCACCAGCCAAAGGCCAGGCGCATCACGAAAGCACCAGCAAAGGTGTAGCCCATGCACACATGCAGCACACGCCAAGTTTCGCTGTCGGCGCTGAGATAAGCCAAGCCAAAGCTGAACGCCATGAGCCCATGCAAGGCGCGGGTGGTCGCGTCGGTCACCAAGCGTCCTGGGCGGGTGGGCGAAGAACCACTCACGTCTGGTGCGGTCAGCGGTGAAGTGTGCATCTCCATCCTCCTGCTCAATCGTCCGAGTGCCAAAAGTTGCGTCCACCGACGCCCTGCGGAACGCGCACCCGATCTTCGTCAAAGTCCCCGCTTTGCGCACCGACGTGGCAGGCCATGCAATTCGAAGCGCGCTTGACGCGCGGGTGGGCCCAGTCGCTGGCGGTGAAACGGTGGTGCCTCACAAACCAGCGGCTTTGGGTGATGCGGTCTTGTGGCGGTGCACTCGACGACTCTCCGCCCCGCCCCGAATGGGTCTGCAAATACCGGCTGATCTCGGCAACACTGGCGTCATCCAGGCTGGCGTTGACGCCAAAATGTTGATCCAGACCACCCATGATGCGCTGCCACGACGACGCGGGCAGCAAACCGGGCGGATAAGCCATGTGACAAGCCGCGCACTCTTGTTGGTAAGCCTGCAACTGCGGCGCCGTCAGGCGGCGTCCGTCCGCCCAGACGCTCGTCGTCACAAGCACCAGCAAGCCAGCTGCCAGACCGTGCCGGGTCGCTTTGTTCATGACGTTCATGACCTTCATCTCGTCTCCCTTCACTTCACGGATAACAAATACGCCAAGACGTCGGCCTTTTCTTGCGCCGAGCACTCGCGCCCCACCACATCACCGCAATTGCGCTTGAACCACTTGTCCACCTTGCGCTGGAGCGTGAAGGCTTCAGGGTTGAAAGCGGGGGCCAGCGGCTTGATGCGTTTGCCCGTCGCTGCGTGCTCACCCGGGCGATTGGGCGGCGCGTGGTGACAACTGGCACAAGACCATTCGCGGCCATGTTGGTTGACAAAGAACTGCTGGCCACGCGCGACGTCGGCTGGCGATGTGGCTTGCGCTTGCCAAAAGTCGAGCCGCGCCTGTGGCGTGGTGTCGGCCGACCATGCGGCGCCATGAACCACGCCCCAGGCGATGGCCGCGAACAAAAAGTGCTTGTTTTTCATGCTGTTCTCCCTGGTGTGACTTGCTATGCTTTGCATCATCTGCTGCCCCGCATGGATCGAGACTGAACCCCTTATTCAGCCTGGGTTCAGCGGCCATGGCGACACTGCATGCCCTCAACCACCACCGATCAAACCTGTTCGACACCCATGTCCAAGCCCGTTCTTGTGTCTGCGCTGCGCGCTGCTTGCCTGCTGCTGGGTCTGGCACTCAGCGGCTCGGCCGGCGCAGACGACGACCACGAGCGCGCGCACCAAGCCAGACAAGCGGGCAAGATCCGTCCGCTGAGCGACGTGCTTGCGCAAGTCGCTCAACAAGGCCAGGTTTTGGAAGTGGAGTTGGAACACGAACACGCGCAATGGCGCTACGAAATCAAGGTGCTCACCCCCGAAGGACGCGTGCGCAAACTGCTCATTGACGCTTCGCCCAGCAGCACCGCCAAACCAACGATCAGAAAGGCGCCCTGAACATGCGCATCCTGCTGGCTGAAGACGAATCGGCACTGGCCCAACCGCTGCGCAACACCTTGCGCGAACAAGGCTACGCCGTGGATTGGGTGGACAACGGCACCGACGCCCAACACCAAGGTCTGGTCGAAGACTACGACGCCGTGATCCTGGACTTGGGCCTGCCCGGCGCCGACGGTCTGAGTGTGTTGCAAGCTTGGCGACGCGAGGGGCGCGACGTACCGGTGCTGATCTTGACGGCCCGTGACCACTGGTCGGAAAAGGTCGCGGGCATCGATGCAGGCGCCGATGACTACCTGAGCAAACCCTTTCACACCGAAGAGTTGTTGGCTCGTTTGCGCGCCTTGATTCGGCGGCGCAGCGGGGTTCAAAACCCGGTGCTGCACGCTGGCTCGGTGACGCTGGACACGCGCAGCGGCCGCTTGAGTGTCAACGGCCAAACCGTGGCGCTGACCAGCCACGAGTACAAAGTCTTGGCATACCTCATGCACCACGCCAACGCCGTGGTTTCGCGCACCGAATTGACCGACCACATCTACGAACAAGACCTGGACCGGGACTCCAACACCATCGAGGTGTTCATTGGCCGTTTGCGCAAAAAACTGCCTGAAGGCACCATCGAAACCCTGCGCGGCCTGGGCTACCGCCTCTCGGGCGACGCCAGCTGAATGAGCACCCTGCGCGTGCTTTCAAACGTGCGCCCCTGGCGCCCTCAAAGCCTGCGCACGCGCCTGCTGCTGGCCACGTCGATCACCCTGGCGCTCACGCTCGGCCTCACCGGCTGGGCGCTGACGCGCTATTTTGCGCAACACGTGCGCGCCGAATTGGCCCACGAAAGCACACAAACCCTGGACCAACTCACCGCCTTGCTCAGCGTTGATGCGCAAGGCCGCGCATCCATCGCCGCCCATCGGCTGTTGGATCCGCGCTGGGCACGCCCCTACTCGGGCCTGTACTGGCAAGTCAACGACCCCTCGCACCGACCCACCTTGCGCTCACGCTCGCTGTGGGACGAAACCTTGCGCCTGCCCCACGACGCCCTAGACCGGGGCGTGGTGCACCAACACCTGATGCCAGGCCCCAACCAGCAAACGGTGTTGGTGGTGGAGCGCGGGGTCACTTTGGACGATCACCCCCAAGACATTTGGCGGCTCATGGTGGCCGTCGACACCCAAGCGATGGAGCAATCCATCCACGCCTTTGAGCGCTTCACCATTGGCGCCTTGCTGCTGTTGATGGGCCTGCTCGTGGCCGCGGCATGGCTACAAGTGCGTGTGGGCTTGGCGCCACTGGGCAGCCTGCAACAAGCCTTGAGTCGACTGCACCAGGGCCAAAGCAGCGATTTGGGTCAGGGCTTTCCTGCGGAAGTGCAACCGCTGGTCGACGATTTCAACACGGTCTTGCAACGCCAACGCGACATGGTCGAACGTGCACACCAACAAGCGGGCAATTTGGCCCACGGCCTCAAAACCCCGCTGGCTGTGATTCGCCAAGCCGCGCAACAAGCACCCAGCACCGAGCCCTTGGCCGCCATCGCGCTGGCGCAGACCGATGCGGCCCGCCGCCAAGTCGACTGGCACTTGGCTCGGGCGCGTGCTCAAGCCGTTCACCAACAAACGGGCGCACGCGCCAAAGTCGGCGCGACGCTGGCGACCATGACGCAAGCGATGAACATGATCCACCGCGACAAGGGCTTGGACGTGCTGATTGACTGGGATGATGACACCCTTTGCTTTGCTGGCGAAGCGCAAGACTTGCAAGAGATACTGGGCAACCTGCTGGACAACGCCTACCAGTGGGCGCGCTCACGGGTGTCGGTGTGCGCTGCGCGTCAAGGCGAAAGCAGCTTGCGCATCACCATCATCGACGACGGCCCCGGCCTCAGTGACGCCCAGCGAGAACGGGTCATGCAGCGCGGCCAGCGCTTAGACGAAACCGTGCCCGGCAGTGGCCTCGGGTTGGCCATTGCACTGGACCTCACGACCAGCTACGGCGGACAACTGAGCTTGAACCCCCAAGACCCGCATGGCCTTCGTGTTGAGCTTGACCTGCCCCGAGCCGAGGCGACGCCCCTCGCCAACTGACCAAAAACCATGCCAGTCACCCCTTCCCCCCAGGCATCCAAGCCGCAAGCGCCTGCGCAGCCAATCGCCACACGTCGCCATGCGCAGCGGCCACCTTGGCTGCTGTTGGGTGGCTTGCTGGTGCTCACCGCGGGTCTGGTGATGTGGGCCGCTCAGTCCTTGGAGCAAGAGCAGCACTGGCGATGCCACGGCACCGACGCCGTGTGGTCAAACGCCATGGGCACAACTTCAAGCACGACGGACTCACCCAAACACCAGGTGCCGCAAACCATTGACCTGTCCATCGAGGCTAAACAGTGGCGCTTGAAAAACCACACCATCCCCACCTCATCACTTGAGCAGCACGACGGCACTTGGTCGTTCAACACCCAGCTGGGTGAAACGTCGATCTCAGGCGAATTTCTGCCGAAAGCGGGCATCCTGCATTACCAAGAAACGCGGCACGACCCTGCGGCGACGACCCCAACTTTGGAAACCCGTGTGGGCAACTACCAATGCCAGCCCGATTGAGCTTGCACCCTCACCCTGACCACGATCACCCCATGAACCCAAACCTTGCCTCACCTCTCTGGGCCCGCTGCCCTGTCGGCCTCAAACGCGTCACTTGGATCGGCTGGATCGCGGCACTCACGGCCTGTGGTGCGATCCAAGACCAGAGCTTCAGCTGCACTGGCTTCGATGAGCAGGACACGGCCCTCACCCAGGACGCGACGGCCAACACACACCGACGCATCCACCAGAACATCGAGCTGCACATTCGCAACAGCCATGTGATGGTCAAAAGCTTTCGCGCAGATCGACTGGCCACTGACCCACCGAATGATCAGCGCGTGCGCTTCGCACTGCAAGCCAGCGAAGCGCACATGCGCGGCAGCTTCGACCCCGCCAACGGGGTGCTGTCGTATGACGAGTCACACCACACCACCATCGATCAGCAAGAGCACGTCACGCAAATCACCGGCCTCTACCGCTGCACGCCCCGCTGAGGCGCCCCCTGTCGAAACAAGGGGCGAGCGGACTCACGCAAAGCTGTCGCCCATCAGGCTGTGAAACCAGGTGAACATCTGGTTGTAGTTGCGCGTGCTGATGCTGCTGGCCTCTACTGCGCCGGCACCAACCGTACTGCCACCGTTGGCCGCCACCATCATCTTGGTGTTGTTGGCGTCGTACTGGTAGACGGCGGTCAACCACGATGCCGTGGAGCGGGTGATGGGCGAATAACAGGCTGAGTTGGCCACCGGCGCTGCGTCCGGCAGACCGCCGCCCAGCAAGCGCACGATGGCGTCGGCACAGATCTTGGCCTCTTGGTTGCCAACGTGCCCTGCTTTGGGCAGACCGCATGATGCGGCATCCCCGATGACGTGCACATTGGGCACCGCGGTGGACTCGTAGCTGAGCACGTTCACCACCGCCCAACGCCCAAAATTGGGGCTGGCTGCATCGACGGCGCTGTTGTTCAAGCCCGCTTGAGCCAGCCAACCGACATTGTCGGTGTCACCCAAATTGCCTGCGCCGATGCCCGCTGCGCGGTGCGGCGGAATCGGGCTGACCACCGTGGCGTTGATGGTACTGGCGCCGTTGTCGTACTGCACGACCTTGGTGTCTGGGTTGATTTGGATGCCGGTGACACCAGGGCGGTAGTCGATCACGCCTTGGTGAATCACATTGAAGGCGTGGGCGAAGTTGGCTTTCTCCGCCTGAATCGAAGCGTTCTCGTCCAAGACGATGACCTTGCAGTTGGGCCGACCGCTGTTTTTCAAGGTATCTGCCACCAAGCAAGCGCGCTCGTAGGGGCCGGGCGGGCAACGGTAAGGGGCCAGGGGGATGGTCATGACAAAGGTGTCGCCGTCCTTCATGGCGGCAATCTGCGACTTGAGCAAATCGGTTTGTGGCCCCGCACGCCAAGCGTGGGGCGTTTTGGTCTCGTAATCGCTGACCGCGAGGCCATAGGCAGGCATGAATTCCACCCCAGTTGCGACCACCAAGCGGTCATAACTGAGGGCTGTGCCGTCGCTCAGGCTGAGTTGCCGGTTCGCCGCATCCAAAGCCGTGACCCGGGCCGATCGACGCACCACCCCGTAACGGCTGATCAAGGCGTCGTGCGTGTAGGCCAGTTGGGCGGTGGTCATCGCACCGTTGAGCACCAAGTTGCTCATGATGTTGGAGGTGTAGCTGGCGTCAGGCTCCACGAGGGTCACCTCGACGTTGGCACCGCCCCACAGGCGCAAATACTTGGCCACCGTGGCACCGGCCATGCCGCCGCCGACCACCACCACAGACCCCGTCGGTCCAGTGGCGGCAATTTGCTCAACTGGCGTGCCGCCGCTGCGGCTGCCTTCGCCGTAGTGATGGTCCCTTTCGCCAGAGCTTTCGCTGCCTTCTCTTTCGTCATCGGCCCACAACAAGCCGGGGGCGGCTGAAGCGCCCGCTGCGGCCAAAGCCAAGCTGATCCATTGGCGGCGTGACACGGTTCGTTGGTTGATTTTCATGGCTGATCTCCCCATCACTGATTCAAATAAGACACGATGGCGTCCAACTGCGCACGGGTGAAACCCTGCGCGTGAGCAGCCATGATCGATGTGTTGGCTGTTCGGCCGGTGTACTCAAACACCTCGCTGGCCTCGCCACCGCGGATGCGCTCAAAGCCACCCAGCCCGCCAGTACCGTGGCACTGGAAACAGTTGGAGGCGAGCAAGCGACCCGCACTGGATACGGGCTGTGACACCGCGGTCACGGCCGAATTGGAAACAGTCACATTGGGCGGGACGTAGCCCAAGTCGGCGTTTGAGGCATCGTCCGCGTGCCGTTCATAGTGATCGCGCGCAGCGCTGGCATCCACCGTGTATCCACCTGTGGGCAGATAGGCCTCTACATCGCTGTCCTGGGTCTCTAAGCTGTCGAGGCGAATCGCACGTGTGCTCGCCAGACGCATGTGCTCTCTCGTCCCCGCTTCAATGTGGATGCCGTTGGTTTCAGGATCACCATCGCTGTCCAGCGACTGGAGGGTTTGCAAAATACGCGTCACCCTGACGTCGCTTGCACCCGTGGCACCCGGAACCAAGTCCAGGGGGCGCACCATGGTGGTTCCCGCCGTCGGTATGGCTTGGCCCAAGACCACGTTGCCGATGGAAAAGGTCACCGCCTCGCCCGGGACATATTCGAAATTGCCCTTCGTGTCGGTGATGCCACTGGTGCTGGCAGACGAGTACTCCAAGCCCGAAACGGCTGCATCTGAAAAAGTCGCCACTTGCACGCCCGTGCCACCAGTTCCGGTGGCTACGCCTCCTGCACCTCCCCCGCACGCGGCCAGCACAGCGGCCGCCCCCACACCCAGCAGCCAAGGCCGCAGTCTTCGTTGTCTGTTCATGATTTCACTCCTTACGTGTCGGGCGTTCGCCCGGACTCCCTGTTTCATCTGTGGCTCAATCGCCATCGCTGGTCTCGACCCCTTCGAGCTCACCGCCATCGTCGTTGCCGCTGCCCGTGGCGGAAGCGTTCTCATCGCTTTCAATTTCGCGCGCATACCAAGAGCCGTTGGCTTGCAGTTGCAACTTGACCTCCACGCCAATGCCATTGGCCAACACCTGAGCACCCTTCGTCGAAGCGTCGTAAGTGACGGAGTACCCGCGCAGCTCGAACGTGTTGGCACTCAAAGCACTGACCACGCCGTGCAGCTCAAAGCCTTTGCGCTCGCGGTCACTGTCTTCGTCAGATTCCCAAGATTGGGCGATCAACACGCCTTGCGTGAAGCGGCCTTTGACCTCGACACGCTGGCCGTTGGTGATCGGTGCGCCCAACGCTGAGCCATCGACCGTGAGCCCTTGCAGGGTGAAGCGACTGCCTACGACACCGCTGACGATGCCCTCCAACTCCATCTCGAAGCCATCCAGTTCGGCGCTGGTCACGTTGGGCAAGGCCTGCAAATCAGCGCGGCGAATGGCCGTGGCCGCCCAAGGCTGAGCCAAGACCCGGTTGGGGTTCAAAACCGCGCGCACCGAGGTGCCCACGCCGAGAGCCGCGTCCAAGCCCACGGCCGCATAACTGACCGTCTCTTGGCCAATGGTGAGGGTATGGGCCGCGGTGTCGATGGCCGTGACCACACCGCTGAGGCGATAAACCGCTGGCGCGGTGCTGCTGGTCTCGACACGAGACGCCTGCCAAAACTCACCGTCCCAAAAGCCATAGACCTCGGCGAACTGACCCTGCTCGACAGCACCGAGCGTCGTGGACAGGCCATCAAACACCGTGGTGCTCGACCAGTGCACGGTTTGACCCAAGATGTCAAAACTCTGTGCCTGTCCTTGTGCATCGCGCACCACGTTGGTGACTGGGCCCAATAGTTCGGTGACAAACACAACCTGCGAGGCCGTACCCTCAGCCGTGTAGTTGAAACCCGCTTGAGCGACGGTGGTGGCTGAACCCTGCACAGCCACGACCATGCCCAGCTTCAAGGCATTGCTGTTGCTGTGGTCTGTGCCATCGACATCAGCCACTTTGGCCAAGCTGTCGTCGTAGCGCACCCCGTTGACGATGATGGAACCAAAGCCCACGATGCTGCCGCTGGTG
>JALRFN010000357.1 GCA_023268425.1 Burkholderiaceae bacterium
CGGCGAAGCCTGCAGCGCGGCCGAGCCCAAAGACGGGGCCCGCATGCCGCCCACGGTGTAGGACCAGACCAGCACCGCGGTGGCGGTTGCCAGCGCCACGCCGCGGTGTTGTGAACCGATGTCGATCATCGCCAAGGTGTAGAGCGAACCGCCCGCAGCGCCCCAGGCAAAGCACAAGCACCACGCCAAGGCGGGCAAGCGCGCCACGGCAGGCAAGCACAAGGTCGCCAACAAGGTGATCAAGGCACAAGCGCGAAGCAATAGCCAGCGCGCATGCGCCGCGCCGTGCGCGTGGTCTTGGTGGCGACGCACCAAGCGGTCGCTGAGCCAGCCCATGGGCCACATGGCGACACTGCTGCCCAAGCCGCTGGCCGAGACCATCAGGGCCGCCGCCGCCGCGCCCAGACCCAGCGACAAGCCATAGAGCGGCAACATGCTGCTCAAGCCGGCCTCAAAAAAACCGCCAGTGAAACCCGCCAACATGACCACAGGCGCCACACGAAAAGCCCGCCAAATGCCGCGCCAGCCGCGGGTCGCGGTGGCGTGGTCTTCGTGGTGCAAGGGCGGGATGGCCAAGCTCAGCAAGGCGCCGATGACGAGCAAAGCCCAAGCGGCCCAAACCGCGTTTGCGGACGTGGGGCCAACCAAACTCAGGAGCAAAGGGCCCAAGACAAAGGTGACGCCGACCATGGTTTCAAACCAGCCCACCATGGAGCCGCGACGCTCAGGCGGCGCGAACTCAGCGATCAAGGCCTCGGCCAGGATCCACCGCAAACCACCGGCCAAGCCGGCGACAGCTGCGGCGATGACCCACATCCAGATCGCATCGCTCCAGGCATAAACCAAGCCGCTGCACACGGGCACCCATGCACTGAGCCACAGGGCGCGTCGACGGCCCAGCGCGGTGGTGATGTGGGTGACGAAAGGCGTGATGGCAAAAATCGCCAGCCACGTGGTGGCGGCGAACAAACCTGCGGTCGCGGTGTCCACCCCCGCTGCTTTGAGGCGCAGCAAGTTCAGCGGTTGCATCATGAACACGCCGCACAGCTCGAAAAATGTCGAGCTGAACATGGCGATCAAGCCACGGCGGGCGAGTTGAGACGGGGGCATGGGCGTGATCATCGCATGGCCCCAACGCCGCGCTCTGGGTGCAGTCAGTTGCGTTTCAAGCGACTGTAGGGCAGCAGCTGGGTGGGATAGCCGTTCGCATCAAGCGTTGCGCCCAAGTCCCCGAAATACATGGCCTTGTCGACGACGACCATGAGGGTCGGTGATGGTCGAACGATCAGGCCATTCGACACGCGCGGGCCAGTTGCGATGTTCACCGACGGGGCGCTGGTGGCGACCCTGACTTTGGTCAGCGATTGGGGTGTGGTTGCGTAGATGTCCACTTTGTGCGCTTGAATGCTTTGTCCGTTGAAGGCAACCGCGACGGTGCCGTCGTTTTTACCAATCACTGCACCACCCGTGACCGTTTCAATGGGCGTGCCACCGCAGCTCGAATCTGAGGGGGCGCAGAACGAGACCGTGTAGCCATTGACGTTTTCGAGCGTCGGGCCGGTGTTGTCGTAATCCACGGTCAGTTGCTCTTTGATGTTCACGGCTTGGTTGCTGCTGATTTCGATGAATTGGTCAGACGCATAGCAAGCGCCCTGGTCGTAGGTGCCCGCCGAGGCTTCGAAGCTGAGCGTCGCGGGAGCCGTTGGTGTCGTGGGAGTGGTGGGCGACTCGCTGTCGCTGCCTCCACCGCCGCAGCCGATCAAGCCCGCGCCAACCAAAATGGCTGCACATAAAACCTTCATCTCTGGCTCCGATTTGAATTCAAAAGTACCCATTTTATGAATTTTGGATATCCACTAAAATCTTGGCTTTCCGAGGAGCGCTGCAGCCCTGCAAAGGGGTGAGGCTCGGATCAATTTCAACGGCGCTCACCCACGACTGTGACGGGTGAGCCTTCCAGACGTGGTGTTTTGCACTTTTCATCTGGAGCACACATGAACGCCGTTACCGACAACCCCGCAGCCCAGTCCGTGATCACGGACATCAACCTCGCCGCCTGGGGCCGCAAAGAAATCCAAATCGCCGAAACCGAGATGCCCGGTTTGATGGCCATCCGCCAAGAGTTGGCGGGCAGTCAACCCCTCAAGGGTGCGCGCGTCACGGGCTCGCTGCACATGACGATTCAAACCGCGGTGCTGATTGAAACCCTGACCGCCTTGGGCGCCGATGTGCGCTGGGCCTCCTGCAACATTTACTCCACCCAAGACCATGCCGCAGCCGCGATTGCCGCCAGCGGCGTGCCGGTGTTCGCCAAAAAGGGCGAGTCACTGACCGAGTACTGGGACTACACGCACCGCATTTTTGAGTTCGCGGGTGCCAAGGGCACGCCTGAAGAAGGCCCCAACATGATCTTGGACGATGGCGGTGACGCCACGCTGTTGATGCACTTGGGTGCGCAAGCCGAGCAAGACTTGTCGGTTTTGGCCAAGCCCAGTAGCGAAGAAGAGACCATTTTGTTTGCCGCGATCA
>JALRFN010000170.1 GCA_023268425.1 Burkholderiaceae bacterium
CTTAGCATTTCTGCAAGAGCCACCGATTCATTGGGCGCGACCGTGGCCTGACGTTTCAGATCATCGATTGCACAAAGCGCGTCTTCAAACGCTTTGGTGGCAGATTTTGAGGACGCACCATCGAGCTCAAGCATCTCGCGCAAGACTTGATGAAGATCCTTTGCCAGTCCTTCAACGAAATCCAGACCAACACGAACATCCTTGATGAACTCCCTATTGCCTGCCTCGGTGGCGACAAACGCCTCATCGACGGGTTTCACGGTCTCGTTGGCGTGCTGCTCCTGAACACGCAAGGCTTCGGAAACCGAAACAACAAACGCGATCAGGTCGGTGTAGGTTTCCAACAGCGCAACTGATTCGGCCACACGAACAAGAACGTCTCGCTTGATATCGTCTGCCGTGGTCCAGGACTCATACGCACGTTTGAAGGTCTCCAGAATTGGCGCTGTTGCCCACCCCAGTTCTTCAACGATCACCTTGAATGACTGAAGTGCCAGGGTTCTCTGCACATCTATCGATTCACTGAACGCCTTGGTGCCGCTTCTGATCAGTGCCGATTCAAACCCCAAGCCTTCAAGAAACGTGCGCACAAATTCGATGACATCTGTGTAATCGTCCCGAACTACCAACGCTTCAATGAGCACTTTGCCCACGTCAGCTGCGAGAACCTCAGACATCGCAAGAAGGTCGGTGATCTGTTTGGCCACATCAGACGCAACTTTGTCATCCAGCCCAAATTGCTCCGCAGCTTGCTTGGCCACATCGTTGGCAGTCAAGTCCCGCAGGGTCATGTGCTCTGAGACCGAGACCACAAATGCAATCAGATCGGTGTAGGTCTGCGCGAATCCAATCGCGTCCAGGAACAACTTGAAGAGGTCCTGACCCACGCCGTCTACAAGCGCAAGGTCTTCACTCAAAGACTTACCGGTCTTCCGGTTTGCGAACGACACCAGAGTCATGAGTTCGGCAAATGCCTGCGCGAGTTCACGAAATGCCAGGTCAGCGACTGCCAGGGTTTCACCTTGCTGCGAAGTCATGTCCTGGCGTTTCGCGCCGGCCAACGCAAAGTGGTCAGACAGTGGAAGCGAAAAGCCACGCCCGAAAACGGCCGCAACAATAAAGGCCTCAATAACGAGTCTTTGGAAATCCGCCTGATACCCATCACCCACGGACCATTCGCTGTACAAGGCCTTGGTAAAACCGCTGCCCAACAGTTCAGCGAAATCCAGTTCACGCAAGATCACCTTGTCTGCGTGGAACCTCCGGGATTCCCGCACGGCAACGGATTCATCGAACCGGCGGTCAAATGCGACCAGGTTGTCGCTGCCCGAACCCAATGCCAACCATTCGGGTTGATAGAGATGGGCCTGACGCGACAGCACACCGCCCATGGCGAGGGCTTCCAACAAACCCTTCTGAGCAAACCGACGCAATGCGTCACCCAATGTCAGGCCTTCCGCCAAAGCCTTGTTCACACCAGCGGTGCGCTGATCGGCCAAGGCGACCGATTCAACAAAGCGCAGCCAATACGCAACCAGATCAGCATAGGTCTGCGCAAAGCCTAAGCTTTCCGCATGACGAGTCGTTGCCTGGCGCTGCAAGGCATCCTGCAACGACAGTGAATCATTCAGATGTTTCTGAACGCTATCACTCACACGGTCCGTTGCTGACAGTGCGCAAGCCAAATGCTTCGTCGCCTGCACCTTACGGCTGTCGGCCGTGTTGAAGCCTTCAGCCAGGTTCCGGACGAACGTGACCGTACCCGCATGACTGTCGGCAACGGAAAAGCCTTCAGCGCGCTTGATCTGACTGGCACGCCTGAGCGCATCCTGTGTCTGAAACGCGTCGACCAACTTCTTGCTCAACGCGATGTGCCGCGCCTCAGAAAATGAGCAGGAAACAGCAACACCCACATCGTGCTGGGTGCGGGTGGAGGCCGACCAAAGTTTGGCGGCCGTACCCGAGCTCCAATCAAATGTGGCGTTGGTCCAGGTGAAGGCTTCACCGGCGGACACACCCACCTGAACCGTATCAGCCACAGTGCCTTGCGCCTTATCAGCTCATGGTGAACGTGAACACGGCGGTCAGACTGTCGTCCACACCCTTGTTCACCACGGGGAACACCACGCGGTCCAGCATCGTGCCGCCCGTTGCGGCGTTGAACACCCCTGACTCGGTGATGGCACCGGTGGCGTCCCCTGCAGCAAACGCTGCGGTGAACGTGAAGGTCTTGGTGCCAGCGGTGTGCGCATAGGTGGCGGCGTTGCGGTCAATCTCGGTAACCAGCGCTGTTTGCGTCGCAGCGGCCGCAGTCGTGCCAGTGCCCAATGCAATGTACGCCATCACGCCCGGGCGGGATGTGGCCTTGCCGATGGCGTCGGCGATGAAGTCAAAGCCAACGTTGACGATGATGTTGTCCTTATGGACGGTCTCAATATCGCCATTGGCGCGTGTAATCAACAGCGTCATCGAGCCGTGCAATTGCATGTTCTCATCCATCATGTGTGAAATTCCTTTGGTCTGGTGGGGGTGAGGCCAAAACGGCCAACAAAAAGGGCGCTGCGCCAGTAGCGGCACAACGCCCGAGGGGAAACAGAAATTAGGTTCAGTGAAGTTGAACGCTGGTGTACGGTCCTGCTGCGGCCAGGGGCTCACTGGCGCCGATCACGCTGTGGTTCATGCCACCCACGAACAGGCGGCGATCGACTTCGGTCTGGCACACGCCAACGCACAGGAAATCCCTTGCAACAAATTCAAGTGGAACGACCACGCGCTGATACAAATGGTCTTCGAGCATCAACTCGGATCTAAGGTGGTCATAGATCACGCGCAGTTCAATGGCTGCGCCAATTGCACGCCAGACCACCGATGTCGTGACCTCATCTGGCACGAACCAAAACGAGGTGTTGAACTGCGCAGGGATGGCCACGCTCCAGGCCACTTCGGTCGTGTCCTTGATCCGAACTCCCTCGCCATAGCGTGCCTGGTCATAGGTCACACCGTGACTCTGGGTGACGCTTGAGGCACCCAGACTGGCCAAATCACCATTGAGTCGCCAGGCCGCAATCTCGCCGTCTTGCAACACACCCCGGTAGCGCGACATCTGAAACCGCGCCTGCACACTTGCCAGGAGCCCATCGGCACTCCACTGGCGCACGGCGTCTGTGGAATTCCACGAATACGACGCCTGACTCCATTGGGTGCGATCGTCTGCGGTTGCGCCCAGGTTGGTGAGCAAGGTGTTTTGCGCGCGCACTGAATCGTTGAGATCCACTTCAAAGATGTATTCGCTACTGGCAACACCACTGGTCATGCGCAGCACAGGGTCCGTTCCTACGGTCACATCCTCCATGAAATGGCGAATGCCAGTGAAGCCACCCGCGACCTCGTCGCGTTGCAGGATCAAGTTGGCGCTTTGCGCGATCGCAACTTCGTTCGTGACCCAAACAGCAACGTCTGAATACACACCCGGCGATGCAATGGCCTTGATCCAGAAGGTGCGCTCGCCATCAAAGCCCGCAGGCAACGCATAACTGCTGGAATTGACCTGGGCCACGAAGACGGAGGCGTCCCAGGTCGAACCTTCACGGATTTCATACGCAACGACTTCACTCTCGACGTTGGGCAGCCAGCGAAACTCCAATCTGTTCGCCGATTGCACGACATCGAATTGACGCACTGGCGCAGGAGCTTTGAGCTCCAACAGGAACGTGCTCACCGCCGCGCTGTAGTTGCCCGACGTGTCAAACGATCGGATGTGATACGCGTAAACACCGCCAACACTCTGATCG
>JALRFN010000284.1 GCA_023268425.1 Burkholderiaceae bacterium
GTATGAGCTGGTCGACATGATGGCCAAGGGCTTGTCAAAGATGCGCGACAAGACATCGCCGGGGCGCATGCCACCGCGGGCCAAGCACAGGATGTTGTCGAACTCCCAACCCGATTGGTGGATCTTGATGGCGAGTTTTTCGATCAAGTTGTGGTACTCGTCATAAGAAACGTAGAGGTGCTTGCCGTCTTCGGTCAACATGTTTGGCTTCCTTTGGTGATCAGGCGTGGTAGGGGTGTTTCAACAAAATCGTGTGGTCGCGGTCAGGGCTGGTGGACACCATGTGAATGGGTACACCCGTGACGGCTTCGATGCGGCGCAGGTAGGCCACCGCATTCGGCGGCAACTGGGCCATGGTGGTGGCACCCACCGTGGTCTCGCTCCAACCGGGCAAGGTCTCATAAATGGGTTGGCAGCGCTCAATTTCGTCAGCCCCCAGCGGCAACAAGTCGATGCGCTCACCGTCAAGCTCGTAGCCCACGCACAGCTTCAACTCAGCCAAGCCGTCCAACACGTCCAGTTTGGTGATGCACAAACCAGTCAGGCCATTGACTTGGGCTGAGCGCTTGAGCAGCGCCGCATCGAACCAACCACAACGGCGGCTGCGGCCTGTGGTCGTGCCTTTTTCAGCGCCCACCGTGGCCATGTGCCAACCCGGCGTGCCTTCGACTTCCCAATCCAATTCCGTAGGGAAGGGGCCACCGCCCACGCGGGTGCAATAGGCCTTGGTGATGCCCAAGATGTACTGCAAAAAGTGGGGGCCAACGCCAGCGCCAGCGGCTGCATTGCCCGCCACACAGTTGCTGGAGGTCACAAACGGATAAGTGCCGTGATCGATGTCCAGCAGCGTGCCTTGTGCGCCTTCAAACAGCAGGTTGGCACCAGCGACATGCGCTTCGTTGAGCTCACGCGAGACGTCGCCGATCATGGGTGCCAAGGCCTGCGCGTGCTGCAATGCTTGATTCAGCACAGCGTCGAGCTGAATTTGGCCGTCCACCATGAAGGCCGAAAGCGTTTGGTCTTTGAGCCAAGCCGCCTGCGTCCAATCGATTTGCACGGCGTTGAGTGCGGCCAATTGGCCGTTGTAGTAGGCCACCAGCTCGGTGAGTTTTTTGGTGAAACGCTCCGGGTGCTTGAGGTCTTGCACGCGCACCGCACGGCGTGCCACCTTGTCTTCGTAGGTCGGGCCAATGCCGCGCCCGGTGGTGCCAATCTTGGCCGCACCAGACTTTTCCTTGGCCACTTCGCGCGCCACGTCCAAAGCGGCATGAAACGGCAGGATCAGCGGGCAGCCCTCGCTGATGCGCAAACGCGAACGCACCTCCACATCAGCCGCTTCCAAGCCTGCGATTTCTTCCAACAGCTTGCCCGCTGCCAGCACCACGCCATTGCCGATGTAGCACTTGACGCCAGGGCGCATGATGCCGCTGGGAATCAGGTGCAAGGCGGTCTTCTTGCCGTTGATGACCAGCGTGTGGCCGGCATTGTGGCCGCCTTGAAAACGCACCACACCGGTGGCGGTTTCGGTCAGCCAATCGACCAACTTGCCCTTGCCCTCGTCACCCCATTGGGTACCGACCACGACCACGTGGCGCGACGGCGTCGCTTGTTTCGTTTGCATGCTTTGTTCCAATCAATGCGTGCCGACGGGGCGCACTTGCCAGGCCCCATCCAGCAGAACCAATTCACGGTCACATTCAAACTCGTGAACTTCATGTTCGTGGCCTGGCAACACGCCAATCACGATTTCGCCTTGGGCGCGCAGGGCACGCACCGCCTCGCGCTGAGCGGCGTCTGACGACCAGACCGCGCGGATGCCCGAAACCGCCTCAGCCATGGGCAACGCCCAAACCAGCTCTTTGATGTCCAGCGAAAACCCAACCGCTGGACGGTCTCGCCCAAACACGGCACCAATCTCGTCGTAGCGGCCGCCACGGGCCAGCTCCAAGGGCATGCCGCCGTCAAACTCGCGTGTGAACATGGCGAAACGCATGCCGGTGTAATAGGCTTGTCCGCGCATGTCAGACAAATCCAAGGTCACTTGAACATCACCCAGACCGTCGACCAGGGTTTGCAGGTCATCCAAAGCACGCTGCACCTCGGGCAAGGCCGGCAAAACCTGGCGGGCTTTGCCCAACACCGAGGCGTCACCATAAAGCCCTGGCAGCGCAGCAAACGCTTGTTGTTGCGCGGGATTTAACCCCGCCGTCTGGCGCGCCACAGTGGGCGCGTCTTTGATCGACAAGGCATGACGCAAGGCTTGTGCATCCGCGCCTTGCAGCCCCGCCCAATCCATCAGGGCTTTGACGATGCGTGCATCCGCCAAGTCCACCGTCAAGTCGCGCACCCCCACCGCACGCAAGGCGGCGCGGGCCATGTCCAACACTTCAACGTCGGCTTCCAGACCCGCATGACCGAACAGCTCGGCACCAAACTGCATGGGCTCTCGGGTCGCGTGGGCATGTGCGGCTTGGGTGCGCGCTACAGGGCCGCAATAGCACAGGCGCACGACACCTTCGCGGTTCAACAGGTGCGCATCAATGCGTGCCACCTGAGGCGTCATGTCTGCCCTCACCCCCAAGGTGCGACCGCTGAGTTGGTCGACGGTCTTGAAGGTTTTGAGATCCAAATCGCGACCCGTGCCAGACAGCAACGAGTCCAGGTACTCCATCAAAGGCGGCAACACCAGCTCATAGCCGTAGCTGCGGGCGGTGTCGAGCAGTCCTCGACGCAATTCTTCAACTTGACGAGCCTCAGCGGGCAAGACATCGGCAAGCTGGTCAGGCAAAACCCAAGCAGACATAGGGCGTTCAATTCTCAGCGGGCAAAGGGTGGAATTTTAGCGGCTTTGCGACGCACGCTTTCAGCGCATCCACCACAACATGAGCAAGCCCAGCAGGACCGCCATCAAACCAAAAAAGCGCAACTGGCCATCGCGCAGTTTGAGCATTTCGGTGACGTAGCGCCGCCACTGTCCTGGCCACAGCAGGGGCACCAAGCCTTCCAAGATGAAGACCAAACCCAGCGCCAAGCCAAGCGCGTCGCTGAAGTCGCTCACCGCTTCAAATCCGAGGTAGGCAGCAAAGGAAGGCCGCGCTCACCGCACGGCCATTCACCCCGAGACGTCGCCTCAAGGCTTGTTGCCACCGCGCAGGTTGCGCAAGAAAGCGTTGTCTGTCCCCAGCACCATGACATCAGACTTGCTCTTGAATGCCGACTGGTAAGCCTCCAAGCTGCGGTAGAACTCCGCGAACTCGGGGTCTTTGCCAAAGGACTTGGCGTAGATTTCAGCGGCCTTGCCGTCACCGTCGCCTTTGAGCGTTTGCGCATCGCGATAAGCGTCAGCCAAAATCACCTCGCGTTGGCGGTCGGCATCGGCGCGGATGCGCTCGCCTTGCGCCAGGCCCGTGGAGCGCAACTCGTTGGCCACGCGCTTGCGCTCGGCCT
>JALRFN010000369.1 GCA_023268425.1 Burkholderiaceae bacterium
CGCACTGGAGAGCACGGCGGCTGCTGCTTCGCCGCCGCCTCGAAACGGGACGTAGTTCAAGGCCGTGCTCTGCAGGCCCAAGGCTTGCGCCAGCAGGCCCAAGACGATGTGTTCGGTTGCGCCACGCGAGCCACCACCCCAACGGATGCTGGCCGCATCGTTTTGAAAGGCGCGCAGCAAAGCGGACATGTCGCGGTAGGGCGACTGCGGGGGCACAACGATGACGTTGTACTCGCTGGTCAGACGCGCCAGTGGCGTCACGGCGTCCAAATTGACGGGGGGCTTGTTGGACACGATGCCACCCAACATCACCGAACCCATGACCAGCAAGGCGTTGGCGTCGCCCACCGTGTCGGCGGCAAATTGCGCCAAGCCAATGGTGCCTGCGGCGCCGGAGCGCGTTTGGTAATTCACGATGGCTGCTTCTTGCGCGGCCAGTAGGGCGTCGCCCAGTGCGTGTGCCGTGGTGTCCCAGCCGCCGCCAGGACTGGCGGGCACCCACATGCGCATGGCCGTGGCGGCGCCAGCCCACCGCACCGACACCAACGGACTGGCAATCAGCGCCTTAAGCAGCGATCGTTTGCGCATAAGCGGGCTGGCCCTCCAGGGCTTTGACCAAGCTGTGCAGCGTGGTGTTGACTGGCGTGGCGATGCCCAAGCGTTCGCCTTGGCGGGCGATGTAGCCGTTCAGGTGGTCGATTTCGGTGGGCTTGCCTTTTTGCAAATCTTGCGCGGTTGAGGAGTGCTGGCCGCCCATGCTTTGGGCAATCGCTTCGATCATGGGCCACACGGGGGCGTCGAGCGTGACGCCCGAAGTCATGGCCACAGCGACGCATTCTTCGTAGGCTTGGCGCATGGTGGCCCACATGCCCGCTTGTTCGACCAAACGCCCGTAGGGCAACTGGGTGATGGCGCTGGCCGCGTTGTAGGCGCAGTTGATGATCAGCTTGGTCCACAAGGCGCCAGCGACGTTGGTCGAGACGGTGCTGGGTACGTCTGCTTCGGACAGGGTTTTCGCCAGACTCGCGCTGGCCGGTGCGTCGCCTAAGACCAGTTCACCGCGCCCAAAGTGCTGCACGTGTCCGGGGCCGACCATGCCTGTGCCGACATACACCACGGTGGGGATGACCTCGCGGCCCAGTACACCGCTGAGGCGCTGCGCGTTGTCCACGCCGTTTTGCAAGCTCAAGACCAGGGCGTCGGCTCTGAGGTGGGCTTGCATCAGCGCGCCAGCGCTTTCGGTGTCTGACGACTTGACGCAAAACAGCACCACATCGGCATTGGCCACGACGCTGGCAGAGTCGCTGGCTTGCAGCGTCACGTGTTCGTCAAAGCGGGTGGTTTGCAGGCGCAAGCCGCGCGCGCGAATGGCCTCGACGTGTGCGGGCCGCGCAATCAAGGTGACGCTGTGGCCGGCGCGCGCGAGCATGCCACCGTAGTAACAGCCCACCGCGCCCGCGCCCATGACAGCAACATGCATGTTGTCTCGCCTCTCAATGAGTTGAGGCGCGATGTTACGCGCTTGCTTCGGGCTTCAGACTGTGGCGATGGGGTTGAGTGGCGATCCCACCGCGCCGGGCAGGTGCAAGGGTGGGGCGGTCAACAAGAAGCGGCTGCGCTGGTGGGCGCGCAGCCACTGCGCCAGTTCGCTCAAGAACCACAGCTCGCCCAAGTGGATGCCGTTTTTGAACAAGCAGTGCTCGTGCAGCGGTAGCTTGGGTTTGCGAATTGGCTCCATCCAGCGGCGCGGGATCAGCTCCACCGCGTAGTTGTCGGCGATCAAGGCGGACAAGCCGCAATCGCTGATCCACTGCAGGAGTTTGGGGTCTTCGCCGTTCAAGCCGCTGCAGGTGCTGTGCAAGACCTGACCGTCGGGCTCGCGGTTCATCTCCAAAACCACATCGGCAAACCCAGTGTAGAGACACACCATGTCGCCGCGCTCGACCTCGACGCCGTCGGCCTCCATGATGCGCATCAACTGCTCGTAGCCGACAGCCACGCGCTCGCGCCCGAGGTGGGCGTGCAGGTTGATCAGCACACCTCGCCCCTGCGCCCCGTGTCGGGCGAGGTTCTCGATGCCCAAGGCAGTGGCCCTGGGGTTGCGGTAGTTGAATTGATCCCCCCAACTGGCGTCCTGATCCAAGGCGGGTTTGATGTGCTCATTGGCCCGGTAGCCGTTGTAAAACACGCGCTCGGCTTGTCCGTCGCCATCGGCGTCGAAGCGGCTGCCCACGTGGGCAAAGGAGTCCCACTGCGTGGAGTATTGGGTGGCCAAGATGGCGATGTCGTCGCACACCACGTCGGTGGTGTTGGGCTCGGCGTCGGCCAGATCAATCAAGTAGTTTTCTGGGCCTTCGGGGCCGCCGCGCCGGGTCGACAGCAGCTGCGGTGGAAAGCGCGCCGGGTTGAGCGAGCGGCCACCCGGGAAATCCAGCGGCAGCGACAGCGAAAAGGTCTGCCCAGTTTTGACCTCGGCGACGCCTTGCAAAACTTTGTTGGCGTCGACCCAGTTCATGCGACCGCGTTGGTCGTCGTCACCGAACTCGCCCCAGTTGCTGTTGGGTGGCGCGTTTTTCCAGCGTTGGCTCATGGTGGTCTCCTCGTTGATGTGCGCACAGTGTGAGTCGCTTGCCTTGGCCCTGGCGTCACTTGGGTGTCGCTCCTATCATGGCGGCCATGGCGAAAAAACAGATGTTGAAGCAGAAAACCAGCATGCGCACTCGGCGCGGGGCTTGGGTCTTGGCATTGATTGCGGCTGCGTTGCTCGGGCCCAGGGCTTGGGCCTTGGATGCGCGGGCGCAGCCTGAAGCCGCCAGCGCGCTCGAAGCGCAAACCCTGTGGCGCGGTCAGCCCCCAGTGGTGGCCGCGGCCAACCCCTTGGCGGCGCAAGCGGGCGCCGATGTTTTGCGCGCGGGCGGCTGCGCCGTCGACGCGGCGGTGGCGACGCAAATGGTCTTGGGTCTGGTCGAGCCGCAGTCCAGCGGCATTGGCGGCGGTGCCTTCATGTTGCATTTCGACGGGCGCGAAACGATTGCCTACGACGGCCGCGAAACGGCACCAGCGGCTGCAGGCGAAGACTTGTTTTTGCAGGCCGACGGTCAGGCCATGCCCTTTGCGTCGGCCGTTGTCGGTGGGCGTGCGGTGGGCGTTCCCGGGGTCTTGCGCATGCTGTCTATGGCTCACCAAGACCATGGCTGTTTGCCTTGGGCGCGCTTGTTTGACTCGGCGATTCAGCTGGCGCAGCGGGGTTTTGCAGTCAGTGCCCGCTTGCACACGCTGTTGGCCAAAGACAAACATTTGCGTTTGGACCCCACCGCGGCGGCGTATTTTTACGACGCTGCGGGTCAGCCTTGGCCGGTGGGCCATGTGTTGCGCAATCCGGCTCTGGCAGCGACCCTGCGTGAGATCGCCGCCAGTGGCGCTGACGCGTTTTATCAAGGCGCCCTGGCGCAGGCCATGGTCGACCAGGTGCGCGCCCATGCCAGCAACCCGGGTCTGTTGAGCCTGGGTGATTTGCGCGCGTATCAGGCCAAGCGCCGCGAGGCCTTGTGCGTGACGCTGGTGGCCAGTGCAGGGCCTTGGCGCGTGTGCGGCATGGGGCCACCGAGCTCGGGTGGTTTGGCGGTGGGGCAGATGTTGGGCTTGCTGTCGGCCTTGCCTTTGGGCGACTCGGGTTGGGACGCTGCGCTTGGGCAACCCAGCGCAGCTTGGTTGCACGCCTACATGGACGCGGCGCGCTTGGCCTTTGCCGACCGGGCCCAATACGTGGCCGACCCCGACTTTGTGTCGGCGCCCGCGGGGGATTGGCGCAGTTTGTTGGCCCCCGATTATTTGCAAGCACGCGCGCAACAGATTGAGCTCTCGCCAAATGGCAAGAGTTTGGCGCCCGCGCGGGCGGGTCAGCCTGGGTCCATTCCAACGCCGCAGGCCTATGCGCCCATGCCCGATCAACCGGAGTACGGCACCAGCCACATCAGCATCGTCGACGCCAAAGGTCAAGCCCTGGCCATGACCACCAGCATCGAAAGCGCCTTCGGTGCACGCCAAATGGTGGGCGGGTTTTTGCTCAACAATCAATTGACCGACTTCGCCTTCCAGCCGCGTGACGCCGCTGGGCGTCCGGTCGCCAATCGGGTGCAAGGCAACAAGCGGCCGCGTTCATCGATGGCGCCAACCTTGGTTTTCGACGGCAAGGACGGACGCTTGCTGGGCAGCTTGGGTAGCCCGGGCGGTAGTTTCATCATCCACTACGTCACCAAGGCCTTGTGGGGCATGGCGCATTGGGGCTGGGACGCACAGACTGCGGCCGCAGCGCCAAATTTCGGCACCACGGGCAGCAGCGCGGTCTTGGAGTCGGGGCGCTTTGAGGCCGACACGCTGCGCGCGTTGGCCAGGCGTGGCCCCGAAGTGCGTGAGGCCGAGTTGACCTCGGGCACTCAGGTGTTGATGCGCTCCGGTCTTGGCTGGCAAGGCGGCGCAGACCCGCGCCGCGAAGGGCGCGTGATGGGCGGCCAACCCTGATGCGCTTAGGCGCGAGGCTTATTGCGCCGTCCAGCCGCCGTCCATGGCCCAGGCCACGCCGGTGGTGTTTTTGGCCGCATCTGAGCAAAAGAACACCGCCAATGCGCCCAACTCTTCGGGCGTGGTGAACTGCAAGGTGGGCTCTTTCTCGGCCAATAGTTGGCGCTTGGCGTCCTCGTTGCTGATGCCTTGCGCTTCGGCTTTGGCATCGACTTGCTTTTGCACCAAGGGGGTCAACACCCAGCCCGGACAAATCGCGTTGCAGGTCACGCCTTTTTGAGCGTTTTCCAAAGCGGTGACCTTGGTCAAGCCCACGATGCCGTGTTTGGCCGCGACATAGGCGCTTTTTTGCGCTGAAGCGACCAAGCCGTGGGCCGAGGCGATGTTGATGATGCGACCCCAGCCAGCGGCCTGCATGGCTGGCAGCGCCAGGCGGCTGGTGTGGAAGGCGGAAGACAGGTTGATGGCGATGACCGCGTCCCAGCGCGCGGGGTCAAAGTCTTCGACGCTGGCCACGTGCTGAATGCCCGCGTTGTTGACCAAGATGTCCACGCGGCCAAAGC
>JALRFN010000372.1 GCA_023268425.1 Burkholderiaceae bacterium
TTGCTCAAAGGCTTGAAGTGGATGCTCAAGCCCGACGCGCCGCTGTTGGTCAACCCCAAGCCCAGCTGGCACAAGCTGAGCTGGTTTGCTGAGTTCATCGCCGCCATTCCCAAGTACCGTGACCACACCGTGGCCACCGCACGTTTGGCCGTGGCCGCGCGCGAACACCTGTTCAACTGGGCGCGCGAAGAGGGCGTGGACTTCGACCACAAAGAACAAGGCATCTTGCACATTTACCGAGACAAGGCGGGCTTCGATCACGCGGCGCAAGTGAGCACACTGCTGGCTGAAGGCGGCCTGCCGCGCCGCGCGGTCACGCCTGAGGAAATGCGCGCCATCGAGCCGACCCTGGCCGGCGATTACTACGGCGGCTTCTACACCGAAAGCGACAGCACGGGCGACATCCACAAGTTCACCTCGGGCCTGGCGCAGGCCTGTGCGCGTCGTGGCGTGAACTTGCGCACCGACGCGGAAGTGCTTCAGTTGCACAGCGACGGTGAGCGCGCACGCGCGGTCTTGGCCAGCGGCGAAGTGGTGGAAGGCGACGCCGTGGTGGTGTGCGCGGGCGTGCACAGCCGCCGTTTCGGCGCGCAGTTGGGTGACCGTTTGAACGTCTACCCGGTCAAGGGCTACTCCATCACCGTCAATTTGTTGGACGAGGCCAGCCAACAAGCGGCGCCGCAGGTCAGCTTGTTGGACGACGAGACCAAGTTGGTCACCAGCCGCTTGGGGGTCGATCGCTTCCGCGTGGCGGGCACGGCCGAGTTCAATGGCTTCAATTTGGACGTGCGCGCCGACCGCATTCGCCCGCTGGTCAACTGGGTGAACCAGTGCTTCCCAGGCGTGAGCACGCGTCAAGTCGTGCCCTGGGCGGGCCTGCGCCCCATGATGCCGACCATGATGCCGCGCGTCGGCGCAGGCCGCCGCGCCAACGTGTTCTACAACACCGGCCACGGCCATTTGGGCTGGACCTTATCGGCCATCACGGCGCACCAAATCAGCCAGCAGGTGTCCGATTGGGCGCAGCAAGTTGGCGCGCCACACGTCGCAGTCGCTGCGGCTTGATGGCAGTGAGCACCGTGCTGGCGATCGGCGCGGTGCTGTGTTGACGGGGGCTGATGGTGGGCTTCGGCTTGCCGGCGCCAGTCGCTCAAGTCGCCGTGGTTTGCCGCACCGCGCGCGCCCACTCGTCCATGCGCGCCTCGGCCTGCGCGCGTGACCAGGTGGGCTCAAAGCGGCGCTCGACTTGCCACAGCGCGGCCAGCTCTTGGGTGTTGGCGAACACGCCGCTGTGCAGGCCGGCCAAGTAAGCCGCGCCCAAGGCGGTGGTTTCGGTCACGCGTGGCCGCAGCACCGGGATGCCGAGCAAATCGGCTTGGAATTGCATCAACATGTTGTTGACGCAGGCACCGCCGTCCACCCGCAGTTCATTCACGGCTTGCACGCCTTGGGTTTCGGCGTCGCGGTTCATGGCTTGCAAGAGCGCGGCGCTTTGAAAGGCGATGCTCTCCAGCGCTGCGCGGGCGATGTGGGCCATGGTCGTGCCGCGCGTGAGGCCGGTGATGGTGCCGCGTGCGTTGGCGTCCCAATACGGCGCGCCCAAGCCGGTGAAGGCCGGCACGACGATGACGCCGCCGCTGTCGGGCACTTCGTTGGCCAGCGCTTCGACGGCGCTGCTGGCGTCGATGGCGTGCAAGCCATCGCGCAGCCACTGCACCACCGAACCACCGATGAACACGCTGCCTTCCAGCGCGAACTGCGCCGGGGTGTCGGCTTGCGCAGCGCTGGTGGTGATCAAGCCGTTGGCGCTGTGTGGCGCGGTGCCACCGGTGTGGCTGAGCATGAAGCAACCTGTGCCGTAGGTGTTTTTGGCTTGACCGGCTTGGAAGCAGGCCTGGCCGAACAAGGCGCTTTGCTGGTCACCGGCGACGCCGCCAATCGCCATGGGCGCACCCGTGATGGCGGCTGAGGTGGCGCCAAAGTCGGCGGCTGAGGGCAGCACCTCGGGCATCATCGCGCGCGGAATGTCCAAGGCCGCCAAGAGCTCGTCGTCCCACTGGTTGCTGTGGATGTTGAACAGCATGGTGCGCGCCGCGTTGGAGACATCGGTGACGTGGCGCTGGCCCTCGGTGAGTTGCCAAATCAGCCAGCTGTCGACGGTGCCAAAGGCCAAGTGGCCTTGAGCGGCGAGGGCGCGAGCACCGTCCACGTGGTTCAAGATCCAGTGCAGTTTGGTCGCCGAAAAATAGGCGTCGATGCGCAGGCCCGTTTTGGCTTCAAACAACTCGCTCAAGCCCTGCTCACGCAAGCGCGCACAAGTGGGCTCGGCGCGTCGGTCTTGCCAAACGATGGCGTTGTATATCGCTTGGCCGTTGCGGCGGTCCCAGACCACGGTGGTTTCGCGCTGGTTGGTGATGCCCAAGCTGGTGATGTCGCGGGCTTCAACCCCTGCGCCTTGCAGCGCGGCGTGCATGGTGGCGCGTTGGCTGTCCCAAATCTCTTGCGGTTTGTGCTCGACCCAGCCGGGTTGCGGGTAGATCTGAGTAAATTCTTGTTGGGCGATGTGCACGATGTCGCCGCGTGCGTCAAAGACGATGGCGCGCGAACTGGACGTGCCTTGATCGAGGGCGAGGATGTGGGTCATGGTGTTGTTTGGCTGGGGTGTGGCGCGGGGCGCTCAGGCCACCACGCACTGGACATTGTGCTGGGCCATCAGTTGTTGCATGGGCAGTGGCGGCTGACCGTCGGTGAAGATGGTATCGATTTCGCTCAGGTGCGCTAAGCGCACCATGGCTTCGCGTTGAAACTTGGATTGGTCAGCGGCCAACCAGACTTGGCGTGACTGTTCGATGATGGTGCGGGCCACGCGCACCTCGTGGTAGTCGAAGTCGCGCAAGGTGCCGTCGGCTTCAATGCCGCTGATGCCAATCAAGCCGATGTCGACCTTGAATTGGCGAATGAAGTCCACCGTGGCCTCGCCGGTGATGCCCTGATCGCTGGCGCGCACCACGCCACCGGCCAAGATGACTTCGCAGTTGGGGTTGGTCGACAGCTGCGCGGCGACATGCAGGTTGTTGGTGATGACGCGCAAGTCACGGTGCTGCAACAACTCGTGCGCCACCGCTTCAATCGTCGTGCCGATGTTCATGAACACCGAACAGCCCTCGGGGATGCGCTGGGCGATGGCTTGGGCGATGCGTTGCTTGGCCTGCGGCGCAATCGCTTGGCGTTGGCGGTAGGCGATGTTTTCGGTGGTCGAGCTGGGCAAACGCACCCCGCCGTGAAAGCGCGCCAACAGCCCAGCTTCGGCCAGGCGCGTGACATCGCGGCGCACCGTTTGCAGCGTCACGTTGAAGCGCTCGGCCAGCGCTTCGATGCTTTGTGGGCCTTGGGCGCGCAGCAGTTCGATGAGGTCAGATTGGCGTGGGGTGGGGGTCATGGGGGGCTTCGTTTTCAAACAGGCTTGCGAGAATAAACGAAAAGAAAACAACAATTCCTAGGGTAAATACCAAGAAAAACGAACGAAAACGAAAACTACAATCCGCTTTCGCAAATTTTCGAACCTAAGCGAAAACAAACCAACATATGAAACTTGAGCTCAAAGACGTGGAAAAGCAAGTGGGGGCCGACACCCACTTGTACCGTCAAAGCCTCACCTTGGCCGACGGAGCGGTCAACGTGTTGCTGGGCGCCACGCAGGCTGGCAAGACCAGTTTGATGCGCATCATGGCGGGCTTGGATGCGCCCACGCGCGGTCAAGTCGTCGTCGATGGTCAAGACCTGACCGGGGTGCCGGTGCGCCAGCGCGACGTGGCCATGGTCTACCAACAGTTCATCAACTACCCGGCCATGACGGTGTTCGACAACATCGCTTCTCCGTTGCGCTTGCGCGGTCAATCCGATGTGCAAGCGCGTGTGCAAGCGCTGGCTGAGCGGCTGCACATCGAGATGTTTTTGCAGCGCTTACCGCAAGAGCTCTCAGGCGGCCAGCAGCAGCGTGTGGCCTTGGCGCGCGCTTTGGCCAAAGACGCGTCGCTGATGTTGTTCGACGAGCCCTTGGTCAACCTGGACTACAAGTTGCGCGAGGAGTTGCGTGAGGAATTGACCGCGTTGTTCTCGACGGGTCAATCCACCGTGGTTTACGCCACCACCGAGCCGGCTGAGGCCTTGAT
>JALRFN010000380.1 GCA_023268425.1 Burkholderiaceae bacterium
CTACACCGGTACCTTGAACTACACCGAGCTGTTCGCTCAAACCGACAAGATTGCGGCCATGGGCTTCCCCGGCACCGACTGGATGCTGGCGACCGTGGTGGGCATTTGCTTGTTCATTGGCGCGATGGGCAAATCGGCACAGTTTCCCTTGCACGTGTGGCTGCCGGACTCCATGGAAGGCCCGACGCCGATTTCGGCCTTGATTCACGCTGCGACCATGGTCACAGCAGGCATCTTCATGGTTGCACGCATGTCGCCGATTTACGAACTGAGTGACACCGCGCTGAACTTTGTTCTGGTGATTGGTGCCATCACGGCTTTGTTCATGGGGTTCATGGGCATCATTCAAAACGACATCAAGCGCGTGGTCGCCTACTCGACTTTGTCGCAATTGGGTTACATGACCGTGGCCCTGGGCGCTTCGGCCTACTCTGTGGCAGTGTTCCACTTGATGACCCACGCCTTTTTCAAAGCGCTGCTGTTCTTGGCGGCGGGCTCTGTGATCATGGGTTTGCACCACAACCAAGACATCCGCTACATGGGCAACGTCAAAAAGTACATGCCCATCACCTGGATCACCTTTTTGTTGGGTTCCTTGGCTTTGATTGGCACCCCGTTTTTCGCAGGCTTCTACTCGAAAGACTCGATCATCGAAGCCGTACACGCCAGCCATTTGCCTGGTGCAGGCTTTGCGGGCTTTGCAGTCTTGGCGGGTGTGTTCATCACCGCGTTTTACAGCTTCCGCTTGTACTTCATCGTCTTCCACGGCAAAGAGCGCTACGACCAAGACCCGCATGCGCATGAGCACCACGGTGACGACCACGGTCACCATGGCTCCAGCGAGCCTCATGAGTCGCCCTGGGTGGTGACCCTGCCGCTGGCCTTGTTGGCGATTCCTTCGGTGGTGATTGGTTACTTGGCGATTGAGCCCATGCTGTTTGGGGGCTTCTTTGAAGGTGCGATCTTCGTCGACGAGAGCAAACACCACGCCATGAAAGAGCTGGAAGAGTTCTTCCATGGCGCGGCGGCTATGGGTGTTCACGCCTTCAGTACGCTGCCGTTTTACCTGGCTTTGGCCGGTGTCGTGAGTGCTTGGTACATGTACATGATCAACCCGGCTTTGCCTGCGGCATTGGCCAAGTGGCTGCGCCCCATCGTCGTGATTTTGGAGAACAAGTACTTCATGGACTGGTTCAACGAAAACGTGTTGGCACGGGCCGCACGAGGCCTGGGCTTTGGGCTGTGGAAGGGCGGTGACCAAGGCGTCATCGAAGGTGGCGTGGTCAACGCCAGCTGGAAATTGGTGGGGCGTCTCTCGACCTGGGTGCGCGGCCTGCAAAGCGGCTTGCTCACGCACTACGCGTTGACCATGCTCATGGGTGTGTTTGTGCTGCTGACGGTTTTCGTCTGGCTGGCAAAGTAAGGAGTCGAGAACATGGGCTTGTTGAGCCTCGCGATTTGGGTTCCCATCGTTTTCGGGGTCCTCCTGTTGGTGTTGGGACATGATGGCAATGCGCCACTGGTGCGCCGTGTGGCCATGGTTGGCGCCTTGGCCGGCTTGTTGGTGACCTTCCCCTTGATGGCCGGTTTTGTGGCTGGCGTTGGCGACATGCAGTTTGTCGAGAAGGCCATGTGGATTTCTCGTTTCAGCATCCATTACCACTTGGGCGTTGACGGCATTTCGTTTTGGCTGGTGATCTTGACCGCCTTCATCACGGTGATCGTGGTCATGGCTGGTTGGGAAGTGATCACCGAGCGGGTGCACCAGTACATGGGTGCGTTTTTGATTTTGTCGGGCTTGATGATTGGCGTGTTCACGGCCTTGGACGGCATGTTGTTTTATGTTTTCTTTGAAGCCACGCTGATCCCGATGTATCTGATCATTGGCATCTGGGGCGGACCGAACAAGATTTATGCCGCGTTCAAGTTTTTCTTGTACACCCTGTTGGGTTCTCTGTTGATGCTGGTGGCATTGATTTACCTGTACAACGCTGCGGGCGGTAGCTTCGATTTGGCCACTTGGCAAGCCATGCCGATTGGCTCAAAAGCACAGACCTTGTTGTTCTTTGCGTTCTTTGCGGCCTTCGCCGTCAAGGTGCCGATGTGGCCGGTGCACACGTGGTTGCCGGACGTTCACGTGGAGGCCCCAACGGGCGGCTCGGCGGTGCTGGCGGCAATTATGTTGAAGCTGGGTGCTTACGGTTTCCTGCGTTTTTCGCTGCCGATTGCGCCCGATGCCTCACACGAGTGGGCGGGCTTGATCATCGCCTTGTCGTTGGTCGCGGTCATTTACGTGGGTTTGGTCGCGCTGGTGCAGACCGACATGAAGAAACTCGTGGCCTATTCGTCGGTCGCACACATGGGCTTTGTGACCTTGGGCTTTTTCATCTTCAATGACTTGGGTATGTCCGGCGCCATCGTGCAGATGATTGCCCACGGTTTTGTCTCTGCTGCGATGTTCTTGGCCATTGGCGTGCTCTACGACCGCGTTCACTCGCGTGACATCGCGGCTTACGGTGGTGTGGTCAACACCATGCCCAAATTTGCAGCCTTCGCCTTGCTGTTCTCCATGGCCAACTGCGGTTTGCCGGCCACGGCTGGGTTTGTGGGCGAGTGGATGGTCATTTTGGGTTCGGTGCAAGCCAATTTCTGGTTGGGCCTCGCAGCGGCAACCGCCTTGATCTTGGGCGCGGCCTACACCTTGTGGATGTACAAGCGGGTTTACTTGGGTCCGGTGGGCAATGCCCATGTGGCCGAGTTGACCGACATCAATGGGCGTGAAATGTTGATCATGGTCTTGTTGGCGGCCGCTGTTTTGGCCATGGGCGTGTACCCCAAGCCGATGACCGATGTGATCAACCCCTCGGTGAGCAAATTGTTGGCGCATGTCGCCCAATCGAAATTGAACTGAAGCGAAGAACATGGACGCAATCAGCTGGGTCGTCGTGTACCCCGAAATCTTCTTGTTGGTGATGACCTGTGTCATCGCCTTGGCCGACGTGACGCTCAAAGCCACGTCGCGGCCGATGACGTTTGGCTTGACGATGCTCACCTTGGCTTCGGTGGCTTTGATTCAGGCGTGGTACGCCAGCCAAGATCAGGTGCTGTTTGCGTTTTCGGGCTTGGTCATCAGTGACCCCATGGGCAACTGGCTCAAGTGCTTTGCCGCGCTTTCGGTGATGGTGGCGCTGGTTTATGGTCGGCCTTACGCCCAAGCGCGTGACATGCTGCGCGGCGGCGAGTTGTACACCCTGGCCTTGTTTGCGCTGCTGGGCATGTTCGTGATGATCGGCGGACACAACTTCTTGGTCATTTACCTGGGCTTGGAGTTGCTGACTTTGTCCAGCTATGCCATGGTCGCCTTGCGTCGCGATCACGCCTTGGCGACAGAAGCGGCAATGAAGTATTTCGTCTTGGGCGCGATGGCCAGCGGCTTTTTGCTGTTCGGTCTGTCGATGTTGTACGGCGCCACGGGCTCCTTGGACATCGCCCAGGTGGTGGCCAGTGTCGGGCAGGGTCAAGCCGATGCGCGTGTCTTGGCCTTGGGTGTGGTGTTTGTCGTCGCGGGTTTGGCCTTCAAATTTGGTGCTGCGCCTTTCCACTCGTGGGTACCTGACGTTTATGAAGGCTCGCCAACTGCAGTCACCTTGTTGATCGCAGCAGCGCCAAAACTGGCTGCATTTGCCATCGTCATGCGTTTGCTCGTCGAGGGCATGTTGCCCTTGGCTGCCGATTGGCAACAAATGGCCGTGGTTCTGGCCGTGGCTTCCTTGGTGGTCGGTAACTTCGCCGCCATCGCGCAAACCAGTTTCAAACGCTTGTTGGCCTTCTCGACGGTATCGCAAGTGGGTTTCATCATGCTCGGTTTGGCAGGCGGCGTGGTGGATGGTGAAGCCAGCAACGCAGTCAACGCCTACAGTGCCACCATGTTCTATGTGGTGACCTATGTGCTCACCACCTTGGTGACTTTTGGCGCGATGCTGTACATGAGCCGCGAAGGTTTTGAAGCCGACCAGATCAATGACCTTGCGGGTTTGAACCGCCGCAGCGCGCTGTTGGCTGGGGTCTTGGCTGCGGCCATGTTCTCACTGGCGGGTATCCCGCCTTTGGTGGGCTTCTACGCCAAGTTGTCGGTGTTGCAGTCCTTGTTGGCCACGGGCAGTGAAGCCATGCTGTGGGTCGCCGTAGCAGCTGTGGTGTTGTCGCTGATTGGTGCCTTCCCCTACCTGCGCGTCGTCAAGGTCATGTATTTCGATGCACCCAGCCAAACCACGCAGTTGGTCGGCCCCGCTTCGGTGCGCAGCGTCTTGAGCTTGAACACCTTGTTGATGCTGGTGTTGGGTTTGTTGCCAGGCGGTTTGATGGCCTTGTGCACGCAAGCCATCATCCAGGCCATGCCTTGAAGCGAGTCCTCAAGCCATGAACTCCGGAAACAGCGCTTGGTGGGTGTTGGCTTTGGCTTTGTTGGCGTCCAACTGGCCTTTTGTTTCTGAGCGATTGTTCGGTCTGGTGCGCATGCACAAGGGTGCTTGGTTGCGCATCGCCGAATGGACGCTGCTCTATTTTGTTGTCGGTGGCGTTGCCTTGGCACTGGAACAGCAGCAAGGTCAGATTTATCCCCAGGGCTGGGAGTTTTATGCGGTGACGGTGTTCGTGTTCGCAACACTCGCGTTCCCAGGCTTTGTCTACCGCTACTTGTGGCGCCACCGGTGACCACGTGGCGGGACTGGCCAGAGCTGGCCCTGCTGGAGCAAGACAGCCATCTGCGCGAGCGGTCACTGGCTCGTCAAGAGGTTTTTCGAGGCCGATTGCTGCACGTGGTGCGCGACACGGTGGCGATGCCTGATGGCCAACAAGCGACGCGAGAACTGATTTTGCACCCCGGTGCCGTGATGGTGATTCCCATCCTGGATGACGGGCGCGTGGTGGTCGAGCGCCAGTATCGCCATCCCCTGGGGCGGGTGGTGGTGGAGTTCCCGGCAGGAAAGAAGGACCCACAGGAAAGCAGCTTGGATTGCGCCCGACGCGAGCTGCGGGAAGAGACGGGCTTGAGTGCCGCGCGTTGGGCTTATGCCGGAGCGATGGCGCCAAGTGTGGCCTATACCGACGAACTCATCGACATTTGGTTGGCGCAATCGCTCACGGCTGGCGAGACTGCGCGAGATGAAGGCGAGTTGCTGGACGTGTGCTTGAGCACCGTTGATGGTTTGGAGCAGATGGCGCGCGAGGGTGAACTGGTCGACAGCAAAACCCTGACAGGGCTGTGGTGGTTGCGCAGTTGGCGCGATGGCAGTTGGACACCTGAGTGGCGATAATCCAAACATGAAAGTGTTCGACTTAGGTTGCGCGCAAGGCCACGTCTTCGAGGGCTGGTTTGCCAGTGAGGACGATTACGCGCAGCAGCGTCAGCGCGCCTTGTTGACCTGCCCGATGTGCGGCGATGGGCAAGTCGAAAAAAAACTCAGTGCCCCGCGTTTGAACCTCAGATCCGCAGCCCATGAGCCGCATGCGGCGCCGGGGTCAGCGCCCGAGCCTGCACAAGCGCCAGACGCGACCGAGCAGCAGATGCACGCGGCTTATTTGCACGTGATGCGCGAATGGATGGCCAAGACGGAAGACGTCGGTCAACGCTTCGCCAGCGAGGCGAGGGCCATGCACTTGGGCGATGTGCCTGAGCGTGCCATCCGCGGACAAGCCAGCGCACAAGAGGCGCAGGAATTGGCCGAAGAGGGCATTCAAGTGCTGCGCATCGGTATACCCGACTCGATCAAACAGACCCTGCAGTGATCGCTTGAATGCCGTGCAGCGGTTTGCATTCTGGCCCCGAGCGCGAGTTCGCCGCGAGGGGTGCCCCTTTATGCGGCATCGCTTGCCCGTCGCAGCCAGACGCACTCCCTTGAACACAGCGCTGGGCTTGCGATCTCAAGGGTAAAGCCCGCGCATGTCACGCGCGGTCAAAATGCGTTGGCAGGCAATGATGAATGTGGCTGTGCGCAAACTCACGCGCTTGTCTTGTGCCAGACGCCAAATTGCGTCTAAAGCCCCCAACATGATGTGCTCCAAGCGCGCGTTGATTTCCGCTTCCGTCCAAAAGAAGCTAGAGAAGTCTTGTACCCACTCGAAATAGCTGACGATCACACCGCCGGCATTGGCCAGTACATCGGGCACGATGGTCACGCCTTGCGCTTGCAAGATGTCGTCAGCCTGGGTGGTGGTGGGGCCGTTGGCGCCCTCGACCACCACCCTTGCGGTGATTTGTGCGGCGTTGTCTGCCGTGATCTGCCCTTCCAGGGCCGCGGGAATCAAGACATCGCAGGGGACTTGCCAAAAGGCATCGCGGCCCAATGGCTCGGTGTTGGGGGTGTCGGCAATCGAGCCATGGGCACGGTGTTGGGCCTGCAACAGAGCCAAATCCAAACCGCTGGCCGAGTAAACCGCGCCTCCGTGGTCTTGTACGGCCACGATGCGCGCGCCCGCATCGGCAAGCAACTGCGCCGCAGTGCCGCCCACATTGCCGAAGCCTTGTACGGCCACGCGCAAGCCTTTGAGTTCGAGACCCAGGCGCTTGCAGGTCTCGCGGGTGCTGATGAACACACCGCGTCCAGTGGCTTCTTGGCGGCCACAGGAGCCGCCCAACTCAACTGGCTTACCGGTGACGACGCCGGTCACGGTGCCGCCTTGGTTCATGGAGTAGGTGTCCATCATCCAGGCCATGATGCGGGCGTCGGTGTTGACATCTGGGGCTGGAATGTCCTTGTTTGGCCCGATGAAGCCGCTGAGTTCACTGGTGTAGCGCCGCGTGATGCGCTCCAATTCGCCAACAGAGTGTTGCTTGGGGTCCAGGCGGATGCCGCCTTTGGCGCCGCCAAACGGCAGGTTGACCGCCGCGTTCTTGACTGACATCCAGGCGGACAATGCCATGACCTCGGATAAGGTCACGTCAGGGTGAAAACGCACACCGCCTTTGCCCGGCCCGCGTGAGAGGTTGTGCTGGACGCGGTAGCCCTCGTAGTGCGCCACGGTGCCGTTATCCAGGTGCACGGGCACATCGACCACCAAAATGCGCTTGGGCCTTTTGAGCGTTTCCAGCCACTTGTTGAGTTCCCCCATGTGCGGCGCAACGCGATCCACTTGGGCCAAATAATTGCCCCAGGGACCAAGGTCGTCGGCGTTCAAATAAGAGGGGAGGTCGGTGTGCATGGGGCGGCGCTCGCATGTGGGTTCAACATGCGCGGCACTGTATGCGCTTGGCCTCAGGGTGTCCAAGGCCGCATCGGCACTGTTTCATGCACGCTGTGCATGAGCGAAACCACCATGGTGAACCCTGGCGAGGCAGGCCTGCAGCTCAAGCGTTTTTTGCGCTTGCCTGCAGGCGACGGTAAACGGTTGCGCGGCCAATGCCCAGTCGCTGCGCTGCCAAGCCCACATTGCCCTTGGCTTCTTGAACGGCTTGGCGAATCACCGCGTCTTCGAGTTTGCGCAAAGGCGTGCGTTGGCTGGGCAGAGTGCGCGCCGCCATAGATGGGCGGGTGCATCGCACAGTCAAGTGCAGGCCGTTCCAAGTGGGCACAGCATGCTCCCCGCCCGCCGTGGCCAAATCAAACAACAGCGCAAATGGCACGGCCAAAATGTCTTGGGCGTGAACCCGGGTGTCACCAGCCTCCAGCGTGTGGCCCAGCAGTTCACGCGCCACGCTGTTGGCGCCCATCAAAAAGCCGTCGCCATCCAGTGCCAGCAGGCCGTCGGCTTCATGTCCCAAGCTTTCACCGGGCCAGTTCAGGCGCACCAACAGGTGATGGGGCGTGCCCAAGGCCATGGCGTTTTCGATTTGTCTGGCGGCACGAGAGACCAAATGCTTGAGTTCCGGGCGCTCACGGGTTTCAACGCCAGTCAAATCCAGCATGCCGAGGCAGTCGCCTTGGGGCCCAATCAATGGCGCACCTGCGCAGCTGTACACCGTGTTGTGTTGAAAATAATGCTCGCCTTGGTGTAACCAGACCGGTTTGCGTTCATGCAAAGCGCCAGAAATCGCCGTGGTGCCCACGGCTTGTTCCGACAGGTTGACGCCGATTCGGGCCACGTCGCGCGCACGCCGATCCTGAGTGATGCAGGGTCCGTGCGCATCGATGACGATGCCGTCTAAGTCGGTGACCACCGCGAAATAACGGGTGTCCGACAGCGTGTCTAGCAGGCTGGAGATCACTGGGCGCGCCGCTTGAATCAAAGGTTGGTTGTGTTCTGTTCGCGCTTGAACCTCACCTTTGTGTATGGGCTCAAAGGCGACGCGGTCATCGGGTTGGTAACCCAGGGCGTGGCAACGCGACCATGACTCGATCAGCCAAGACTCCATGCCCATGGACTGGCCCAATTCGCCCAATTGCAAGCCGTGGTGCCGGGCCAGTTGGATTTGTTGATCGCGGTTGGATACTGCGGGGGGCATGTCTCGTTGTCTCACTTTGAGAATTTTTGATTTTTGCTGACCAAGTCACGGGTAATCCCTAGTCGCCAAGGCGCGCCCTTGGCTCAACCATAGCGGCTTCTTAACCACCAACAACGAGGGGACGATGAGCATGCTAGTGCAACTTCAAGTCAACGGCAAGCCGCAATCGGCAGACGTGGCACCGAATACTTTGCTGGTTCAAATGCTGCGTGACGAGCTGGGTCTGACCGGTACACACGTGGGCTGCGACACCACCCAATGCGGCGCGTGCACGGTCATCGTGAATGGCCGCGCTGTGAAATCCTGTTCCATGATGGCGGCCCAGGCCGAAGGTGCCGAGGTGCAAACCATTGAGGGTTTGGCTGCGCCCGATGGCACGCTGCACCCCATGCAGGCCGCGTTCAAAGAGTGCCACGGCTTGCAGTGCGGCTTTTGCACGACCGGCATGGTCATGAGCGCTGTGGATTTGGTCAAGCGCGCAGAC
>JALRFN010000397.1 GCA_023268425.1 Burkholderiaceae bacterium
CATCTTCGATCGGGTGCGCGAAGGTGTACATCGGGTAAACGCACCATGTGTTGCCGGTCAGGTGGTGTTCGGCATGGCGGATGCGGTAGATGGCCGGGTCGCGCAGGTTGATGTTGGGCGAGGCCATGTCGATTTTGGCGCGCAAGACCGCGGCACCATCGGCCAATTCACCGGCCCGCATTTGGCGAAAGCGGCTGAGGTTTTCTTGGGGCGTGCGGCTGCGAAACGGGCTGTCCATACCGGGTTTGGAGAAGTCGCCCCGGTTGGCGCGCATGTCCTCGGCGCTTTGTTCGTCGACGTAGGCCCAACTGCCTTCGATCAGGTACTCGGCGGCGCGGTACATGAAATCGAAGTAATTGCTGGCGTAGTACAGGTGCTCTTGGCGCGAACCAGTGAGCGTGCTGTGCCAGTCAAAGCCCAGCCACTGCACGGTGTCGATGATGGATTTGATGTACTCGACTTCTTCCTTTTCGGGGTTGGTGTCGTCGAAACGCAGGTGGCAGACGCCACCATAGTCGCGCGCCAAGCCAAAGTTCAGGCAAATGCTCTTGGCGTGGCCGATGTGCAGGTAACCGTTGGGCTCGGGCGGAAAACGCATGCGCACCTTGGCCGCGTCCAACTCACCTTGGGCGTGGTGGTTGGCATCGCCAGGCGAGCCGCCCCAGTGGCGCTGGGCGTGGGTGGCTTGGGCCAAATCGTGTTCGATGATTTGGCGCAAAAAGTTGCTGACTTTGGGGGCTTCGGCGGTGCCGGCGGGAGCGGGATGGTTCATGTCCGCAATTTTAGGGGCGCCGTCGTCGCTGCCCGCGCTCACATCGCCTTGAATTGCGCCGCGAACAAGCGGCTCACCGCAAAGGGCTCGCCCAGGCCCAACAGGTGGACGGTCAATGCCCCGACCTCATCGCGCACCACCCGGTCCAGTGCGTCGGCCCGCACCAAGGTGGCGCGGTGGATTTGCCAAAAATCGCCGGGCGGCAATTGCGCCATCAGCGCCTTGAGTGGCGTGCGGATCAAGTATTCGGCTTGCGCGGTGATGACGCGCACGTATTTGTCCGCCGCTTGGAAGGCCAGCACCTCATCCACGGCGACGTAGTGCAGGGTTTGGCCTTGGCTGGCCGCGATGCGGCGCAGGGGCTTGGGCCCGGGTGCGGCGTCGGCCGACAGCAGCGGGCGCAGCATCGCCAGCGCCGCTTCCAGGTTGGCCCTGGGGTCGCCGACGTGTGTGGGGTTCAGGCGGGTTTGCAGGCGGGTGACGGTTTGCTGCAAGCGGTCTTCTCGCCAGGGCTTGAGCACGTAGTCGGCGGCTTGTGCCTCAAAGGCCGCCACCGCGTACTGGTCGTAAGCCGTGACGAACACCAACAGCGGAAACGCCCGTTGGGCGTGAGCGGCAGGTGGCCAGGCGTCGGCCAAATCGGCGGCCACCTCCAGCCCGCTCAAGCCGGGCATGCGGATGTCCAAAAACAAGACGTCCGGGGCATGGGTCAGGGCCAAGTCCAGGGCCTCTTGCCCGTGTTGGGCCAGGCCGACGATGTTCAACTCGGGCCACTGCTGAGCCAAAGCGCCGCGCAAGGCTTCGGCCAGCACGGGTTCGTCTTCGGCGATCAAGGCGCTGATGGCGGGGCTTGGGTTCATGGCGTGGTCAATGGCAGGTGCAAGGCGACGCTCACACCATTTGGTGAGGCCTCGATGTGGACGCGGCCCGCCGCGCCATAAAACGAGGCCACCCGTTCGGTGACCGAGCGCAGGCCGAAGCCAGGCGTCGGCGGCGTCAGGCTGCCCGCGCCGTCGTCGCTGACGACGATGCGCAGGTGTTTGGCGCCATCTGCTTTAGCGCTCACGCGCACCGTGCCGCCTTCGACGTGGGGTTCCAGCCCGTGCGCAATGGCGTTTTCCACCAAAGGCTGCAACAGCAGGCTGGGGATGGGCGTGTTTGCCAGCGCGGGGTCCAGTTGCAGCTCAAAGTGCAGCCGCTGGCCCATGCGCAACTGCATCAAGCCCAAATAATCTCGCAGGCGATCGAACTCGCGTTGCAAGCTGTGGCTGGGCGCTTGGGTGGCGCTCAAGGTGCTGCGCAAATAGTCGTTGAAGCCGTCGATCATGGCCGTGGCTTGGCTGGGGTTTTGCGCGATCAAGGCGCGCACATGGGCCAAGGTGTTGAACATCAGGTGGGGGTCGAGCTGACTTTGCAGCAAGCGAAGCTGCGCCTCCTGCGCTTGGCGCGCCAGCTTTTCGGTGTGCGCGTTTTGCCAAAAAAAGGCGGTTAAGCCCAGGGCCACCAGCATCGAACTGATGATGATGTTCCAAAAGCGGGGTGCGTCGATGTGCAGCAACTTCCAGGTCGAGTGCTCGGCAAAGGCGTCGCCGACGGCGGTCCCGGCGACGTAGCCAAAGACCACGCCGCTGGTGATCCACACGGCGGCGCGCACGGGGCTGGGCCAGTCGTTGGTGTCGCTCAAGCCCAGCCAGCGGCGCGCCGGCCAGCGGCCCAAATCAATCCAAACCCAAGTCAGCGTGGCAATGGCCAAGCTGTACACCCAGTGTTCCAAAAACTCGCCGCTGTGGCCACCGTTTTGTAGCCAGATGGCACCGGCGACCAGCGGCGTCGACGCCCACACCCACAAGAGGCGGCGTTGGCGCGGTGACAGTTGTGGGCTGAAAGTCTGTGAAGTGTTCATGGCGAAGCCCTCATTGAATCATGGCACGGACTGCTTCGACCGTGGCCGATGTGGCGCTGGGCGACAAGAGCAATTCGGCGTGGCCGAGTGTGGGCAAAGGGGTGACGCGCGCGCCTTGGGGGGCGGTGGCGAACATGGCGGGGTAGGCGCCGGCTTGCATGAAGCCATCAGCGTCACCGACCAAGATGTGCACGGGCATGGGCAAGTGGGCGATGTCGCTGGCCCAGTTGGGGCCGGTGCGCATGGCTTGCATCAGGTTGAAGTCGTAAAACGGCGTCAGGTGTTGCTGGCCCCAGCAGTCCAGGGCGAAGCGCAGCACGGGCAGGTCGTTGAAGCGTGAGAGGCCTGCGGCATTCAGCAGGTTCAGCGCGATGATGCGTGGCAGGCTGATGCCTGTCCAATCGCTGTTGTCGCTGTCATCGCCACGCGTGCTGGGGGCGTCATATTCGATGTAGGGCGCGAGCAAGACCAAGCCTTGGAAGTCGCCCTGGGGCGCATGCGCGGCATGGCGCAGGGCCAAGCCACCTCCCGCAGAAAAACCTGCCAGCACGCGAGGCTGGGGTGGCCGCGTGTGTGCGATGAAGGCTTGCAAGTCGCGGCTGAGTTGGCCGGCGTCGGCGATGTGGCCGCGTGGCCCCGAGTCGCCGTGCCCGCGCAAATCGAGTGCGTCGACTTGCAGGCCTTCGCGTTGCAAGGCCTGCGCCAGCGTGTGCATGCTGCGGCTGTCGGCGCTGGAGCCGTGCAGCAAGACCACGCTGCCTTTGGCGTCGCTGACCGGGTAGTGGCGATAGGCCAAGGACTGGCCGTCCTCGCCGGGGTAATGGCTCAGTGTGGGCAAGCCGTCCAGAGACTGTGCCGCAAACGGCTCGTTGAGCGAGGCCAATGCGCGAGGTGATGAAGGCGGCCGCGCCAACATCAGGCCCAGGACGAGCAACAGCACCAGCGGCACAAGCGCCAGCTTGAGCGCCAACGCGCCGGATCGCTTGGGCTTGGGTTGTGAATTGGCTGGCACCATGATCATGTCTCGCTTCGCTTGGACGTGTCCTGGCGCAGGGCGCGTGCCATCAGCCGGTCATGCAGTGCAGGCTTGACCATGATCATCAAGCCGTGCATGGCCAAGCCCACGCCCCAGCCCAGCAAGGGGTAAAGGTGCCATGAACGCCCTTGCTGTGCGGCCAAAACGGCGAGCATGGTGTTGACGCCGATGAAGACGCCCAGGTGCATCAACAATCCCAGTTGGGCTTTGACGCGACGCTCTGCTCGCCTTTCGGTGGCACTGAGGTACGGGTGATCAGACATGGTGGGCTCCCTGTGGTGAATGGGTGTTGGTGAAGGAAAAGGAAAAGAAAGAGAGGTGCGGGCGCCTCACAGCCAACCCAGCCAATCGCCCCACACCAGGCGACCCAGGTAGCGGCCGGGCAACAAGGTGAAGGCGCCTGGGATCAGCAAGGCGAAGAGGTAGAGGCTTTGCATGCTGCGGCGGTGGCGGCGGATGTGGCCGCGCAGCACGGCGATCACCGCCACGGTCAAGGTGACCAGGGTCAGCGGGATGAGCAAGTGAATCAGGCTGAAGCCTTGCCAGATGGCCAAGCTGGAGTGGCGTATGCCCAAGGCGCTCAGGGTGGTGGTCAACATCAAGGCCACCCACACCCGTCCGGCCCAGCGATGCAACTGTGGCCGCTGTTCGCGACCCAGCCGCGACCACAAAGCCAGCGGCCCCAGCAGCAGCGCGGCCAAGGCAGTGCTCAAGTGAACAGCCATGATGGGTGAAAGGGTGTGGGTCATGTTGGCGCTCGCTTGTGTGTTTGCAGTGTGTGCATGTTTGATCTTGAGCGCGCGTTTGACCAGCGACAAGCGACGTTTGGCCTGGTCGTGCGACAAACGGCGGTGAATTGCGGATGAATGGGGGTGCGTTCAGATCGCTGGGGCCTGTTGGTTCGACGCCGCAAGGGCTTCGTAGAATTCGGGCTCTCGGGCCGCATGTCGCCCGCAACTGGGAGTCTCAGCCGTGGCGATTGATTTTTGGACCAGCGCGTTGGTCTTGGGCGTGGTCGAAGGGGTGACGGAGTTTTTGCCGATCTCTTCGACCGGGCATTTGATCTTGACCAGCGGTCTCATGGGCTGGGGCGGTGACAAGGTCAAGGTGTTTGAAATCGCCATCCAAACCGGAGCGATTTTTGCCGTCATGCTGATTTATTGGCAGCGCCTGTGGTCCACGGTGCGCGGCTTGCCTTCCCAACCGCAAGCGCAGGCCTTCACGCGCAATGTCTTGGTGGCTTTTTTTCCGGCAGTGATTTTGGGCTTGGCTTTTGGTAAAGCCATCAAGGCGCATTTGTTCAATGCCCACACCGTGGCTTTGGCCTTGATTGTGGGCGGTTTGGTGATTTTGTGGGCCGAGCGTCGCCAGCAAGGTCAGGCGCGCGTCAACAGCGTCGATGAGATGAGCGCCCTGGACGCGCTGAAAGTGGGCTTGGCCCAGTGTCTGGCGCTGATTCCGGGCACCTCGCGCAGCGGTGCGACCATCATTGGTGGCATGTGGTTCGGCCTCAGTCGCCAAACCGCGACCGACTTTTCCTTTTACTTGGCCATCCCCACGTTGATTGGCGCCGGGGTCTACAGCCTGTACAAAGACCGCGCCTTGGTGGCTTGGGACGATGCAGCGTGGTTTGCCGTGGGCACTGTGGTGGCTTTTGTCAGTGCCTGGTTTGTGGTCAAGTGGCTGCTGCGCTATGTCGCCACGCACAGCTTTGCACCCTTTGGCTGGTACCGCATTGTGTTTGGCGCCTTGGTCTTGCTCAGCAGTGAGTTGGGCTGGGTGCAGTGGGTGGATTGATCGGTGATTGAGGCAACACCGGTGTTGAAATCCATCCGCCCACTGGCGAGCTTGTTGACTGGCACGGGCTTGTTGGTCATGGGCTCGGGCCTGATGTTTTCGCTGTTGGGCACGCGCGCGAGCGAGGCGAACTTTTCGGCCTTGGTGACGGGCTTGGTCATGTCGGCGTATTTCGCGGGCTTTGTTGCCGGGGTTTATTTGTGCCCGCGCATGATCCGCAAGGTGGGGCACATCCGTGCGTTTGCGGCCATGGCGTCGATTTCTTCGACCATGCCCATCTTGCACGCGCTGTGGACTGACCCGGTGTACTGGGGTGTCTTGCGCGCCATCACCGGCATGTGTTTGGTGGGCTTGTACATCGCCATCGAAAGCTCGCTCAACATGAGCGCCAGCAAAGAGAACCGGGGGCGCGTCTTTGGCGCCTACACCACGGTGTCGTGGCTGACCTCGGCCATGGGGCAGTGGCTGTTGCTGGTGGGGCCGAGCTTGGACTTTGTGCCCTTTGTGCTGGCCTCGGTGTTGTTGTCGCTGGCCTTGGTGCCCATCAGCCTGACCTCGGTGAAAGAGCCTTTGGTGGTCGATGTGCCCAAGCTGCAGTTCAAGTTCTTGTGGTCTGCATCACCGATTGGCGTGGTGGGCGGTTTGGCTTCAGGATTGAGCTTGGGTGCGTTTTACGGCTTGGGCGCGGTGTATGCACAAGGCTTGGGTTTTGACGCCGGGGGCGTGGCCTCTTTCATGGCCTGGTCCATCATCGGCGGGGCCGTGGCGACTTGGCCTTTGGGCTGGTGGAGTGACCGCACGGACAGGCGCATCGTGATCTTTGCCGCTTGCGTCTTGGGCGTGGTGTTGGCTGCGCTGGGCTTTGCCTTGACCGAGTTGGGTTGGTCTGAGGTGATTCCGGTTCTGGGCTTTGCTTTGGGCATGTACCTGTTCCCCGTCTATGGGCTGTCGGTCTCGCACGGCAACGATTGGGTGGAACCCAGCCGAACGCTGGACATGACCGGGGGCTTGTTGCTCATGCACGGCATTGGCGCCGCAGTGGGCCCCACCTTGGCGGGTGCGGTCATGGACGTCATGGGTGTTGGCGGCTTGATGGCGTATTTGGCGTTGATCGCCTTGATATACGGCGGCATGGTGGCTTGGCGCTTGAAGCACTACCCAGCGGTCGCGGTGGAAGAAAAATTCGAGTTTGTGCCCATGGCCGAGGGCGTCTCGCCTGCGGCCTTGCAGTTGGCGCCCAATGTGGGCGACGAGGTCGAAGGCCCGCCGCTGCCCACGGGCGAGGACGCCGTGTCGATGCAGGCGGCCCAGTCCCAAAGCGAAGCGAGCGGCGAGTCCGTTCATGCGCCCTCAGGCGTTCCCCTGCCATGAGCGCTGCGGCTTGGCGACTCGCGCAGCAAGCGGTGCAGGCCAGCGGTTGGGTGGATGCAAACGCTCAGGCATCGCCCAGTGCGCCTTGGCGTGACGAGGCCCACTGGCGCGTGTTGGACTGCGGTGCGGACTGGGTGTGGCGCTTGTTGTGGACTTGGCAGTTGTGGCGCCAAGACCCCCGCGGCCCCATGGCGCTGCGCTACGACGTGGTTTGCGCTGAGGCTTTGGGCGCGTGCCCGGTGGGCGAGGCTGATGTGCCTGCCGAGGTGTGGCCGCAGGCGCAGGCGCTTGGGGGCTTGTGGCCCTGCGTGCAACAAGGCGAGTGCTTGCCTTTGAACGGTGGTGCTTTGCGGCTGCAAGTCCACACCCACTGCACCGCGGCGGCGCTGGCACAGCGCCGAGCCAGCGCGCACACCGTTTTCGCTTGAGTCGCGCGCCGCACGCGACCACCCGTGCTCAGGCCGGCCAACGGGTGTCAGTCTCAAGCGGATAAATCGGACGGCGCAGGTGTTGAAATTGCAATTCGTTGTAGTCAGAAGTGCAAACACCGACTCCCGCACACTCGATGGTCGCAGCGGCCAAACGGCCCAAGCCCGCTCGCCAGTGGATGCGGCTTTTGAGCATGATGAAGCGCTTTTGCATGGGGTCAATGCCCAGCGACAGCAGCGCGTTGGCGTCAAAGGGTTCGATGTGCCGCGAAATCAAAACAACCTCCACCTTGCCCGTGTCGATCACCACCGCCTGACCCATGTCCATGCGCGCCCCCGCGCTCATGGGTCCTTTGGCGCGAAAACGGCCTTGTGAAATGGTTTTGACCACGCCTTCCAGTTGCAGCGGCTTACTCACGTGGGGCACTTGCGGCATGGGCAGCTTGCCGCCCACCGCCAAGGACACCTGGGCACCGACGCCCGCTTGGATGGCCGCTTGCACCGCCTCAGGGTCAAAGATGGCGAAGGCCGCAACGTTATCTAGCCCTTGACGCAAGATCTCCGCCAAGGTCGCGGTGGTGTCCATGGTGCCACCGGACGCCGCGTTGTCGTAGTGGTCCAGCAAGACGATGGGGCCTTCTTTTTCTGGCTTCAACTGGGCAGCGCGGGCCACCGAGTCAGCCAAAGGCTCGACCGCATAGACAAAGGCCTCGCGCTGCGCCCAGGCCATGTTCAGCAACTCATCGCGAAAGCGTGCCGCCAGAGCGGGGTCGTTGTCGGTGACCACCACCGCGCTCAAGCCCGCGTTTTCAATGTCGGCGTGCGGAAAGCCCACAAACACGCTGGCGCACAAAGCGCCTTGCGCCTCCATCTCGCGCGCGCGCGCCTGCAAGCTGTGGTTGGGCTCGTCGTCGCTGCCTTGGCGCATGACGTGGGGAATCATGGGCACGCGACCCCAAGCCGTGGTGGGTTGGGCGCCGTGTTGGATTGTCTGGATCAAGGCCCGGCCCGCGCGCAAGGCCGTGCCGTGCATGTCGATGTGTGGGTAGGTCTGGTAGCCCGCGACCGTGTCCGCCAGCTCCACCATGTCGGCGTGGATGTTGGCGTGCATGTCATAGGCCACGGCCAAGGGCGTTTGCGGCGCGACAGCGCGCACGCGGCGCAGCAACTCACCTTCGCCGTCCTCAAACGTTTGCGTGACCATGGCACCGTGCAAGTCCAAAAAGATCGCGTCGTAAGCCCTGGCTTTCAGGGCTTTTGTGATGGCCTGGGTGATGAATTCAAACGCCGCGTCATCCACCAAACCGCTGGGCTGCGCGTGCGCGCAAATCGCGATGTCGTAGCTTGCCCCGACTTCCTCGGCCACTTGGATGAAGGCCCCCACACCAGTGCCCGTGCCCCGATAAGCCTCGCGAGCCGCGTCGCCGCTGGGCGGCAAGCTGCCCGCGTTCAGCGCGAAGCGGTCCAAGTCGGTGACCACGGGCGAGAAGGTGTTGGTCTCGTGGTTCATCATCGCGATCAAGACATGCATGTTCATCTCCTTTGGACAGAAGAACATGATGAAAGCCAGTGCCCGGTTGGTGCGTCACGCGGGCGTCAGTGGGTCAGACGGTGTCCAATCACATGCTGCCGATCACGGTGGCCAAGGCTTGCGCCGTTTCCAGCGGCTTTTCCATGGGATAGAGGTGGCTGCCGTTGATGATTTGCCAGCGCGCGTCGTCGCTGCGCCCGACCAGTTTGCGCAGGGGGCCGTGGCCGAGTTGGCGCATTTCGGGTGAGTGGCTGCCGCCAATGAACGCCAGTGGAGCTTGGAGCGGATGGCGGCGCAGCAAGCCGTCGATGTTGTCGGGCAGGCTGTTGTATATCTGGCTTTCGACCTCGCGCGAGAAGGCCAGTTCGACGTGTTGTCCGTGGTCGTCGTGGACGTCGCGAAAGCCGTGCTGGACGTAGTCCGCCAAAACCTGTGGGTCCCAAGCGGCAAAGCTGCGTTTGCTTTGAAAGTGCGTCAAGACGGCGGCACGGTCGTCCCAGCGCTCGCGGCGGCGGCGGCTGACGCGGGCTGGGGAGAAGCGCTCAATCAAGTTGGTGCGTTTGATCAAGCCTATGGTGGGGGCGCGCCAGCCGCTGACGATGGGCGAGTCCATCATTACGACACCGCGCACGCGGTGGTCACCCAAGACGGGGTGGCGCGCCGCGGTCATCAAACTCAAGATGCCGCCCAGGGAGTGCCCAACCAAATAGACGCCTTGTTGTTCTTGGTGGCTCACTTGCGCCGCGAAATGGGCCAACTGTTCGACCAAGTGCGGCCAGTTGTTGGTCACCGGGTAATCCACTTCGTGCCCAAACTTGGGCAAGGCGTGGACCGCGAAGCCCCGGCCCCGCAGCGATTTGAACAGCTTGTTGTAGGTGCCGGCGACAAAGCCGTTGGCGTGCGAAAACACGATGACGCCTGCGTGGCTCATGGTGCTCACTCCACGCGTTGTGAGGGGCTGGTGATTTTGCGCAGGGCTTTGTATTTTTCGGGTGCCTGCGACAGCGGTGTGGCGTCGTGGGCGTCGGCAGACCAGCGCGGGTTGTCGATGGCGTCGAAGGCCTCACGCAAGCGCGGCCCCCAAGTGGTGTGAACCAATTGAAAGTAGGGGTTGTGCTCGTCCAGGCACAAGATGCGCGGGTTGCCCAGGCTGTGCGCTTCGTAGATCACCAAGTCCAGTGGCAAGCCGACCGAGAGGTTGGATTTCAGGGTGGAGTCCATGGACACCAACAGACACTTGACCGCCTCGTCCAGCGGCGTTTGGGGCGTCAAGATGCGATCCAACACGGGTTTGCCGTATTTCGATTCACCGATCTGGAAGTAGCAGGTTTCGGCTGTCGCTTCGATGAAATTGCCCGCCGAATAGACCTGAAACAAACGTGGGCCTTCGCCGGCGACTTGTCCGCCTAAGAGCATCGAGACATTGAAGTCCACCCCTTGGTCGCGCAGGGCTTTGGCCTCGCGGCGGTGTACTTCGCGGATGGCCGAGCCTAGCACCCGTGCGATGTCGAACATGCTGCGGGCGTTCCAAATGGTCAGCGGGATTTCCTCGTCCGGGTCGACCATGGCGTGTGTTTGTAGGGTTTCGCGAATGGCTTGCGAAATGCTCAGGTTGCCCGCGCTCAACAGGGTGATGCAGCGGTCGCCCGGGTTTTCATAGACCATGGCTTTGCGAAAGGTGCTGATTTGGTCGATGCCCGCGTTGGTGCGCGAGTCGGACAGGAACACCAAGCCCGCGTTGAGGCGAGCGGCCACACAGTAGGTCATATTTTTCCTTGCTTCAAAGCGTAAAGCACGTCCAAGGCTTCACGGGGGGTCAGCGCATCCGGGTCGATGCGCGACAGTGCCAATTCCAGTGCAGAAGGCTCGGGCGCCTCGTCTGCGGGTGGCGGTGCAAACAGGTCCACTTGCGCGACATCGGCTTGATCGCGTGACTCCAAACTGGCCAAGACATGGCGGGCGTGTTGCACGACGGCGGTGGGCACACCGGCCAGGCGGGCGACCTGGATGCCGTAGCTGCGGCTGGCCGGCCCGGCTTCGATTTGGTGCAAAAACACGATGTCGCCTTTGCCCGATTCGGTGGCGCTCACGTGCACGTTGACCGCGTGGTGGTGGTCTTGTGCAAAGCTGGTGAGTTCAAAGTAGTGGGTGGCAAACAGCGTGAAGGCCTTGCACTTGTCGTGCAAATGCCGCGCGATGCCTGCGGCCAAAGC
>JALRFN010000074.1 GCA_023268425.1 Burkholderiaceae bacterium
GCATCGGCGATGCGCCGGTGTATTTGAGTTTGGACATTGACTGCCTGGACCCCGCATTCGCACCAGGCACGGGCACGCCTGAACCTGGGGGCTTGAGCAGCTCTCAAGTCATGACGCTGTTGGAAGAGCTGGCGCCTTTGCAATGGGTGGGCATGGACTGCGTCGAGGTGGCCCCCGCGTATGACCACGCTGAGTTGACCAGCAACGCGGCGGCCCACTTTGTTTGGACGTATTTGAGTGGTCGCGCGGCGCGAATTGCGGAGCAAACAAGGTCATGAGCTTGCTGGACTCCGACACCCAACTCAACCGCAACAGTTATTACGAGGCCACAGTTCAGCGGCCAGCGGAATTGGCGCCGCTCAATGAAACGCTGCAAGTCGATGTGGCCGTTGTGGGCGGTGGTTTGGCGGGATTGAGCAGCGCGATTGAATTGGCTCAGCGTGGCCATCAGGTGGCGGTGTTTGAAGCCGATCGCGTGGGCTCAGGGGCCTCTGGCCGCAACGGTGGCCAGGCCTTGGTGGGTTTTGCCAGCGGGCAGGCAGAGCTGCACGCGCAATTGGGTGCAGCTGCTGCGCAACAGGCCTGGGCCATGTCCATCGAGGCGGTGGACATCATGAGAGCCCGCATCCAAGCTAGTGGCATGGATGCGCAGTGGCAGCCGGGTGCTTTGACGGTTGCCGTTTCACAGCGCAAACAACGAGCGCTGCGCCAAGAATTTGATGCCATGCTCAAACACGGTGGCTTGGACTTGTCGTGGCTGGATGGACAAGCTTTGCAAGCGCACCTGCGCAGCGACGCCTATGTCGCGGGCATTTACGAGACGGTTTCTGGCCACGTTCACCCCTTGCGCTACACCTTGGGTTTATTGGCTTTGGCGCAAAAATTGGGCGTTAAAGTCTATGAACACAGCGTCGTGCAAGCATTGGACATGGGTCCGCCAGCGCGCTTGCGGGTCAATGGACAAGAGGTGCGGGCGGACTTTGTCGTGTTGGCGGGCAACTGCAGTTTGCCTGCCTGGTCGCCAGCAGTGGCACCTCGAGTGCACGAGCGCATCATGCCGGTGGGCACCTACATGATTGCGACCTCACCCTTATCGGCCACTCAAGCAGCGGAACTGATGCCTACCCGCGCGGCGGTGTGTGACAACAATTTTGTGTTGGATTACTACCGCTTGGGTGCAGATAACAGTTTGTTGTTTGGGGGCCGGGTCAGTTACACCACGCGCACCCCAGCGCGTTTGGCGCAGCGCATGCAGCAGCGCATGGTGACCGTGTTCCCCAGCCTGCGCGATCAGCCGGTGCACTACCTTTGGGGCGGTTTTGTCGACATCAGCATGAATCGGGCGCCTGATTTTGGGCGCATCGCGCCGCACGTGTACTACCTGCAAGGCTTCAGCGGTCACGGTTTGGCGTTGACGGGTTTGGCTGGCCGCGTGGTGGCTGAGGCCATCCACGGTCAGGCCGATCGTTTTGATGTGTTTGCGCGCTTGCGCCATCACCGTTTCCCGGGTGGCGCTCGTTGGCGCACGCCGGTGTTGGCGTTGGGCATGGCATTTCACCGCTTGCGTGACTGGCTTTGAGCGGTGATTGGCCGCATGCGGTGCTTGCGCGCACAATGGAGGGCAAAGGGAGTCTTGATGTTGGTTTGTGATGTGTGTGCTGTGAAACGCATGGTCGTGCCTTAGTGTGATGGCGCATGACCCCAAAGTGGGCGCGGTTCAACCTTGCCCGAAGATGAATCCACTAGGACACACATGAGCAGCGAAATCCTCAATTTCACCGATTTAGAAACTTGGTTCAACCAAAGACGCATCACCGAAGTGGAGTGCTTGGTTCCCGACTTGACGGGTGTGGCCCGCGGAAAAATTTTGCCCCGCGAAAAGTTTTACGAAGACCGTGGCATGCGCTTGCCCGAAGACGTCGTGGTCATGAGCGTGACGGGCGAGGTGCCGCAAACCGGCCCGTTTTATGACGTCATCAGCCCCATGGCGCATGACATCCATTTGCGCCCCGACCCCAAGACCGTGCGTGTCGTGCCATGGGCTACAGACCCCACGGCGCAAATCATTCACGACTGCTACGACCGCGATGGCAATTTGGTGCCCTATGCACCGCGCAGCGTGCTCAAGCGCGTTTGTGACTTGTACGCCGCAGAGGGTTGGACGCCGATTGTCGCGCCCGAGTTGGAGTTTTATTTGGTGGGCCGCAACGCCGACCCCAACAGCTTGCTGGCGCCGCCCATTGGCCGCAGTGGCCGAGCTGAGACTTCTCGCCAGGCCTACAGCATCGACGCGGTCAACGAGTTCGACCCGTTGTTTGAAGACATTTACGACCATTGCAACCAGATGGGTTTGAACGTCGATACGTTGATTCACGAAATCGGCGCCGGTCAAATGGAAATCAACTTTTTCCATGACCAGCCCCTGGGCTTGGCTGACGAGGTGTTCATGTTCAAGCGCACGGTGCGCGAAGCGGCGCTGCGCCACAACATGTACGCCACCTTCATGGCCAAGCCCATCGCGGGCGAGCCGGGCAGTGCCATGCACATCCACCAAAGCATTGTGGACACGGCGACGCAGCGCAACATCTTCAGCCAAGCCAATGGCGATTACGCCCAGCCGTTTTTTCACTACATCGGGGGTTTGCAGTACCACATGCCCCATGCCATGGCTTTGGTGGCGCCTTATGTGAACAGCTACCGCCGACTGGCGCGCCACACCGCGGCGCCGATCAACATCGAGTGGGGTCCCGACAACCGAACCGTGGGCATTCGATCGCCCATTTCAACGGGCGAGGCTCGACGACTCGAAAACCGCTTGA
>JALRFN010000105.1 GCA_023268425.1 Burkholderiaceae bacterium
TAGGGGTGACGGCCACATTCTTGGTGGGGACGGTGGCGATTCAGGAAGGCCTTTTCGCCCTGCTCTTGGTGGGATGTCGCCGCTGAATTATTTGGATCCTTATTTGATATCCGTTTCTGGACTAAAGATGACTGATACTTACGGGATTCCTCAGTTTGGAAAAGGTGGGGACTCTCGTGTAGCGTACGTAATATATGAAGGGCGCCAGTACTGCTTAAATATATTGCTTCGCCTTATGAGTAGCCATATACCACAAATAGTTTCTAAGCCGCAAATCATTGATTATATCGATGATTTAGCTAAAAAAAATGGCATCCAAAATGACCAAGATTGGTGGGATTTGGCGATTAAAAACTATCCGGCAGAAACCGAAAAAGTTATGGCTTATATGAGGATTTGCGAGGACAAAGCTAGTGATAGAAATTGAAAATTTACAATTAAATAATGCGTAAGATAATTAAATAATTATCACCTAATTTAATAATTAATTTGAAGCCTGATAACTAAATTAATATAATTATTGACTCTCTGTTTTCAAAATTTCTAACGAATCTTTTAATTAACTAATTAGTATTAGATCTAAATAGCCGTGACTTCAACGCCTTTCTCCCTCCGCATTTTCGTCGCAGATGGCGACCCCGATGGTCTGCGCATCATTGAGCGGTCCAACTGGGTGGGGCGCGCGCTGGTGTTTCCGCGTTCAGCCTGGGCGCAGCCCAGTGTGGCTTCTCGGTCCGAGTTGCAGCAAACGGGCGTGTATTTGCTGATGGGGCCGCGTGAAGACGGTGAGGGCGAGCTGCTCTACATTGGCGAGGGCGACCCGATCAAGCCCCGTTTGTCGGCACACCACAGCGGCGCCGCTCAAAAAGACTTCTGGACACGCGCTATCTGCTTTGTATCCATGGGCCAAGGACTCAACAAAGCGCATGTGCAGTTTTTAGAGGCCAACCTGATTCGTTTGGCCAAACAGGCCAAGCGCGTGCCGTTGGACAACGCCAACCAGCCCGCCGAGCCCACACTGAGCGAGGCCGACCGTGCCGATATGCAGGTGTTTTTGCAGCACATGCTCGGGATGCTGCCGGTGCTTGGACTGCATGCATTCGAGCCGCCACCCGAGGCTCCCGCTGCCAGTGCCCCCGAGTTGATCTGCAAGGGCAAGAGCGTGGTGGCGCGGGGCTACGAAGCCACGCAAGGGTTTGTGGTCAAGGCGGGGTCGCAGGCCATGCTGAAGGCCGTGCCTTCGGTTCCCGCCGGCACGTTCACGATGCGCCAGCAATTGCTGGCGTTGGGTGTGATGGTTGTGCAGGGGAACACCTACAGCTTCACACAGGATTACACGTTCAGTTCCCCGAGCACGGCGGCGAGCGTGGTGTTGGGCCGCAGTGCCAATGGGCGCGCCGAGTGGAAAGACGCGCGGGGCTTCTCTCTCAAAGCGTTGCAAGCGGACGCTTGAATCACACAGCGCGTTGCCCCATCACTTGCCTGAGGACACGCCCCGCGTGCTTGGCGCTAGCGCCGCGCCAAGCCACCACTTGGTCGGGGCGAATCAGGACCAACGGCGCTTGGTAGAGCGTGTAGAGCGAGGCCAAGGCAGCATCTGCCAGCGACAAGAGCCGCAAGTCCAACCCTAAGGCTTTGGCCTCTGACTCGAACGCCGCCGCGCTGGGCGGTGCATCGCCCAGCACCAGCAGGGTCCATTCGCTGTGGAATAAGTCGTAAAGCGAGCGTCCATCTGCAAGCCACGCATGCGGTGGTCGCCCGCCGGGTTTGGCGGTGGGTTGGTAGCGATTGGGGTGGTCTTCGGGTGCGGGGCTGCCGTCATCGGCGATGACGGGCGAGCCGTCATAGCGCCCACCAAAGGTGACGCCGGGGATGTTGAACTCTAGGCGGGCGTGGCGGTTGAGGTGCTCTGACGCCACCCGTCGCTCGGCGTCGCCAACCTCGCTGTGGTCTTCGAGCACGGCGCGCGCTTTGAACATGCCCACCGAGTCGGCAAAGTGGCGCGCGTACTGGGTGTTGCGGATGGCGAGTGGGCGGCGTTCGGCCTCGTAGCTGTCGAGCAGCGCCAAGGGCGCTTGGCCGCGCACGACGCTGGCGAGTTTCCAGCCTAGGTTGACGGCGTCTTCGACCGCTGTGTTGTAGCCCAGCCCGCCGGTCGGGGTGAACAGGTGCGCGGCGTCGCCAGCAATGAACACGCGCCCGCTGCCAAAGCGATCGGCTACCAGGGCGTGTCCGGCCAGCCAAGTGCGCATGGACAAGATCTCGATGTCGATGTCTGCGCCCATGGCTTGGGCAAAGACCCGTTTGGCGTCGTCGGGCGTCCATTGGTCGGCGTCTTCGTCGGCGTGTACCGCTGCATGGAAAGCGAACTCGTTGACACCGTCGACCGAGGCCATGAAGGCGCGCCGCTGGTGGTTGACGGCGACGTACATCCATGCCTTTTTGGCTTGCAGTTGGGCATGAAAGTCGGGCGCTCGCAGATAGATGGCGAGCATCTTGCCGCCCATGAACTCGCGCTGAATGCCGCTCTCGCCGCCCCACGCAATGCCCAAGGTGCGCCTGACCATGCTGCGCGCGCCGTCTGCGCCCACCAAAAACTGGGCACGCACCGACAGGGGTGCATCGGCGCCCTCGGGCTGCAGCTGTGCGGTGACCCGATCGCCATGGTCCTGAAAGGCCGTGAGGCTGCAACCGAATCGGATGTCGACGCTGGGGCAGGCCTTGGCGTGGCGCAACAAGACTTGCTCGACGAACTTTTGTGAGACACGGTGTGGCAACTCGGCCGCGCTCCAGTCACCAGACATCGACTTGATTTGCACCATGGCCTGCGCGGCGGTGGGCAACTCGATGCGGGCGAGTTCGTGCTGGGTGTAGCGCGTGAAGTAGGCGATGTCGGTGGGGTGATCGGGCGGCAGGCCCATGGCGCGGATCTCTTGGGCAAAGCCCAAGCGCCGAAAGTGCTCCATGGTGCGCGCCTGCGTGGCGTTGGCCTGCGGGTTGAACGCCGTGTCTGGCTTGCTGTCGACCAGCAGACATCGCACGCCACGCTTGCCCAATTCGATGGCCAGCATGAGCCCACACGGGCCGCCGCCGGCGATGAGTACATCGGTGTCGATCGCTGAGGTGCTGGAGTGTTTGGGGTTCATGCAGTAAGCTTTTTGTGACGATTGCGAGATTAGCAAAACCGGGCGCCAACGCAGTGCTCGACAAGACACACCTGAGTCACACCAATCCAGCCACTTCAACCCAGCCAGTTCACCCCAACGCCATGCAAAACCTGAACGCCAACAACATCACCCAAGCGGTGCTGGACAGCCTTGCCAGCACCTCGGACCCGAGGCTCAAGGAGATCATGTCCAGCCTGGTGCGCCACTTGCACGACTTTGCGCGCGAGGTAAACCTCACCGAAGCGGAGTGGTTCAAGGGCATTGAGTTTTTGACGGCGTGCGGTCACATGACTGACGACAAACGACAGGAGTTCATCTTGCTGTCCGATGTGTTGGGGCTGTCGATGCTGACCGTGGCACTGAACAACGACAAGCCCGCTGGCTGCACCGAGGCGACGGTGTTTGGGCCTTTTCATGTGGAGAGCGCGCCCGAATACGCCTTGGGCGACAACATCGCCAACGGCGCCAAGGGCGTGCCATGCCATGTGTCGGGCACGGTGCGGGGCCTGTCTGGCGAGCCCGTTGCGGGCGCGGTGTTGGATGTGTGGCAGTCAGATGACGAGGGCCTGTACGACGTGCAACACCCCGGCATCGACCATGCACAGGCGCGCGGCGTGTTGCGCGCCGATGCGACCGGGCGCTTTCACTTCAGGTCAATCTTGGCGGTGCCTTACCAAGTGCCCCACGACGGGCCGGTGGGCCAGATGCTAGAGGCCACGGGGCGCCACCCTTGGCGGCCGGCGCACTTGCATTTCATGATCCAAGCGCCTGGATACGAGACCCTGATCACGCATGTGTTCAGAGACCGCAGCGCGTACCTGGACTCGGACGTGGTGTTTGGCGTGCGCGAGTCGCTGGTGTGCGACTGGACCGAACAGCCTGATGGCAGCTATGCGATGGCTTTCGATTTTGTTTTGAACCCATTGCCGTCGGCGCCCAAAGGCGCAGGGGCGGCTTGAGCCATGAGTGCGGCACAGACCCCTGCATTCATTCAAGCCAGCGATGTGGCTGGCCGCATGGATTGGGCCGGCGCAGTGGCGGCATTGCGTGCTGGGCACCAGCGCCCCAAGGCTCAGGTGGCCGATGTGTTTTTGGGCCCCTCGCAAGGGTCTTTGCTGAGCCGAGCGGCCCACATCGAGGGTTTGGGTTTTGGGGTGAAGTCGGTCACGGTGTTTGGCCAAAACCCCCAGGCGGGTTTGCCCACAGTGCAGGGTGCCATGCAGGTGTTTGAGCCTGAGCATGGGCGGCTGGTGGCCGTCATCGACAGCCGCTTGATCACCGAGTGGAAGACCGCAGCCGATTCGCTTTTGGGTGCCCAGTTGTTGGCGCGCCCTGACAGCGAGACGCTGCTGATCGTCGGTGCAGGCACCGTCGCCCGCAGTCTGGTCAAGGCGTACACGAAAGGCTTGCCATCCATTCGCAGGATGTGGGTGTGGGCCAGGCGCGCCGATCAGGCGCAGGCGTTGGTCGATGAGGCCATGGCTGGCGAGTGGGCGCCGGGGGTGAACTTGGCAGTCGCGAGTGATTTGCGCGCCGCAGCGTTGCAGGCCGACGTGATCG
>JALRFN010000142.1 GCA_023268425.1 Burkholderiaceae bacterium
GCCTGCGCCCAAACCGGTGACGCCGAGTTGGATCACTTTGTGTGCGCCGCTTTGGGTCAAGGCTTGGGCGTCGGTGTTGGCGCAGATGAACTCGACGCCGTTGACGCCGGTATCAATCATGTGCTGCACGGCGTTGCCGCCGCCGCCGCCCACGCCCACGACTTTGATGCGTGTGCCTTGGTTGAACTCTTCCACTTCGATCATTTCAATGCTCATGGTGCTTTCCTTCAGGGTTGAGATGCGAAAAAACTAAACGTTGAATTTGGGGGCAGGCGTTGGATCATGGTGGTCCAGTATCTGCGTTGCATTGCGGCAGCCAGCGGTTGTGCCCGGGGGATGGAGTGGCCATGCACATCAGAACACCCCCGTGAACCAATCGCGCAGGCGGCCCCAGAAAGACTGCATGCCGCTGGCGCGTTGGGCGACTTTGTGGCCGCGCAAGCGCGCCAGCCTAGCCTCTTCGAGCAAACCCATGACGGTGGCGGCGCGCGGTTGGGCGACCATGTCGGACAGCGAACTGGCCAGGGTGGGCACACCCCGGCGCACGGGTTTGAGGAAGATGTCTTCGCCGAGTTCGATCATGCCGGACATCACGGCACTGCCACCCGTCAAAACAATGCCGGAGGACAAGACCTCTTCGTAGCCCGAGTCGCGAATCACTTGTTGCACCAGGGTGAAGATTTCCTCGACGCGCGGCTCGATCACGCCAGCCAGCGCTTGGCGGCTGAGCATGCGGGGCTCGCGATCACCCAAGCCGGGTACTTCGACGCGGGCCTCGGGGTCGGCCAAGAGCTGCTTGGCGCAGCCAGCGGTGACCTTGATGTCTTCGGCGTCTTTGGTCGGCGTGCGCAAGGCCATGGCGATGTCGCTGGTGATCAAGTCGCCCGCAATTGGGATCACCGCCGTGTGGCGAATGGCGCCGCCTGAAAAAATCGCCACATCGGTGGTGCCGGCACCAATGTCAACCAAGGCCACGCCCAACTCTTTTTCATCTTCACTGAGCACGGCATGCGCTGAAGCCAAGGGGTTGAGCATCAACTGGTCGACCTCCAGTCCACAGCGACGCACGCACTTGATGATGTTTTCCGCTGCCGTTTGCGCGCCCGTGGCGATGTGCACCTTGGCTTCCAAGCGCAAGCCGCTCATGCCAATGGGCTCTTTCACATCTTGACCGTCGATGACAAACTCTTGCGGCTCGACCAACAACAAGCGCAGGTCAGCGGGGATGTTGATGGCGCGGGCCGTTTCGATCACCCGTGAGATGTCAGAAGCCGAGACCTCGCGGTCTTTGATCGCCACCATGCCACTGGAATTCATGCCGCGGATGTGGCTGCCCGTGATGCCGGTGAACACCCGCGCGATGCGGCAATCGGCCATGAACTCGGCTTCTTTGAGTGCCTGCTGAATGCTTTGCACCGTGGACTCGATGTTGACCACCACGCCGCGTTTGAGGCCTTCGCTGTCGGCCAAGCCAATGCCGGCCAATTTGAGGTCACCACCCGGCAGCACCTCGGCGACAACGACCATGATTTTGGCGGTGCCGACATCGAGCCCGACGACGAGATCTTTGACTTCTTTTGCCATGTGCTTTGTGTTTCAGATTTAAAGTTGTGGGCCAACAGAAACGCCGTGCAGGGAAACGGCAAATCCATTGGGGTATCGCAAATCAATGCTGCGCAGCGCTTGGTCATAGTGCTGGCGCAGCGCGCTCAAGGTTTGGTTCATGCGGTGCAGTTTTTCGCCCCAAGCCTGGGTGTCATCGCGTCCCAAAGCCAACAGCACCTGATCGTCCAAGGTGGCTTGCCAGGAGCCGTGGGGCGACAAACGCAGTGCATGGGCTTGCATGCCGCTGTCTTTCAAACGTTCGCTCAAGGCCACGTAGGCGCGCAAGATATCGGCGCTGCGCTCGCTGGGGCCATCCAAAATCGGCAAGCTTGGGGCTGCTGCATCGTCCAATGTGGCTTCAAAAATTTCGCCAAATTGGTTGACCAAGCGGTTGCCGTTGGCCTCTGCCCACCACGCCACGGCTTGGTGCTCTTCGATGTGCAAGCGCAGGCCTGCTGGGAAATCGCGCTGAACGGTCACACGACGCACCCAGGGCACATCGCTGATTTTTTGTGCCACCTGGTTCAGGTTCAAGGTCCAAAAATTCAGCTGGCTCACCGCTTGCAAATACGGGCGCAAGCCCACGGCAGTTTGGTGGCGGGTGTCGCCCTCAACGACCACGCGCTTGATGATTGAGCCACCTTGCTGCACCAAGCGTTGTGCCGCCAGCCCCAAGCCGGCCACCACCACGCCCCACAACAGCAGGCGTGACAAGCCATCCAGCACCTTTAAGGTGACTGGGATGGGGGTGGACTCGGGGCGTTTGCTCATGTTCAAGCGCTGGGGTAATCCAATCGGGCCTGGCCCAACAGCCACAGACACAAGTCGGGGTAAGCCAAGCCGGCGTGCGCGGCCGACATCGGCACCAAGGAATGGCTGGTCATGCCCGGTGAGGTGTTGAGTTCCAGCAAATAGGGTTGGCGGCTTTGCTCATCGATCATCACGTCGATGCGACCCCAACCCCGCGCCCCCAAACACTGGTAAGCGCGCAAGACCAAGTCACCAATGGCGGCTTCTTCGGCTGCATCCAAACCGCAGGGGATTAGGTATTGCGTGTCGTTGCCAAAGTACTTGTTGTGGTAGTCGTAGTTGCCTTCGGGCGCAACGACGCGAATCAGCGGCAAGACCTGTGCGCTGGTGCCGCTGCCCAGAATCGGCTGGGTGACTTCATCGCCAATCACGCAGCGTTCACACAGCACCAGCTCGTCCATGTGTGCGGCTTGCGCGTAGGCGCTGGCGCAGTCGGCCAATTGCTTCACCTTGCTCAGGCCCAGGGTCGAGCCTTCGCGTGAAGGCTTGACGATCATGGGGGCACCCAAGCGCGCGAAGGCTGCTTCGGTTTCGGCGGCGCTGCGCACCTGCACCCACTCCGGGGTCGGCAAGCCCGCGGCCGACCAAATGCGCTTGGTCATCAATTTGTCCAAAGCGACGCTGGAGGCCATGACACCCGAGCCGGTGTAGGGAATGCCCATCAACTCCAGCGCACCTTGAATCGTGCCGTCCTCGCCGTAGCGGCCATGCAAGGCAATGAAGGCGCGCGCGTATTGCCCGGTCTTCAGTTCCGATAAGGCTTGCGCGCTGGGGTCGAAGGCGTGGGCGTCGACACCGCGGCTGCGCAAGGCGTCCAGCACCCCTCGGCCAGACATCAGCGAGACCTCGCGCTCAGAGGATGCGCCGCCCATCAGCACGGCTACTTTGCCCAGTTCGAGCAGGGAGGGCAGGGAAAAAGCGGTGTTCATGCCGAAGCTCCTGAGGCTGAGGCCAGTTGCACGATCTGCCCGGCGACCTGGCCGATCGAGCCAGCGCCCATGCACAAAATGACGTCACCGTCTTGCGCGTGCTTCAAGGCATGCGCAGCCATGTCTTGGATGTCGGGCACAAACACCGGGTCTACGCTGGCATTCACACGCAGCGCATGGGCCAAAGCACGTGCATCGGCAGCGGGAATCGGTGTCTCGCCAGCCGCGTAAACCTCGGCCAACAACAGCGCGTCGGTGCGTCCCAGCACCTGCACAAAGTCTTCGAAGCAATCGCGCGTGCGGGTGTAGCGGTGCGGCTGAAACGCCAGCACCAGGCGGCGACCGGGGAACGCGCCGCGTGCGGCGGCCAGGGTGGCGGCCATCTCGACAGGGTGGTGGCCGTAGTCGTCCACCACGGTGGCCTGCCCACCTTGTGGCAAGTCCACCTCACCGTAGCGCTGGAAGCGGCGACCCACGCCTTTGAACTCGGACAGGGCTTGGACGATGGCGGCGTCAGCGACGTCCAACTCAGTGGCAATGGCGATGGCCGCCAGCGCGTTCAGCACGTTGTGGTGCCCCGGCAAATTCAAGGTCACCGACAAATCAGCGTGTTCGGCGCGTTGCACCGTGAAGCGCATTTGCCCGTCATTGGCTTGGATGTCTAGCGCGCGAACCTTGGCGTCCTCGCTGACGCCATAGCTGACGATGGGGCGCGCAATGCGCGGCAACAACTGGCGCACATGGGGGTCGTCGATGCACACCACTGCCGCGCCGTAAAACGGCATGCGGTGCAAGAAATCAACAAAAGCTTGCAGCAGTTTGTTGAAGTCATGGCCGTAGGTGTCCATGTGGTCGGCGTCGATGTTGGTGACTGCCGCCATCATGGGCAAGAGGTTCAGAAACGAGGCGTCCGATTCGTCGGCTTCGACGACAATGGTTTCGCCTGCGCCCAACTTGGCATTGGTGCCGGCGCTGTTCAAGCGCCCACCAATCACAAACGTGGGGTCCAAGCCGCCTGCGGCCAAAACGCTGGCGACCAAACTCGTGGTGGTGGTCTTGCCGTGCGTGCCAGCGATGGCGATGCCGGTCTTCATGCGCATCAACTCGGCCAACATCACGGCACGCGGCACCACCGGCACCAAACGCTCGTGAGCGGCAAGCACTTCGGGGTTATCGCCCTTGACCGCTGTCGAGGTGACGATGACTTCGGCGCCGGCGATGTGCGCGGCATCGTGGCCAATGGCCACCTGTGCGCCCAGGCTGCGCAGGCGCTGAACGCTGGCGCCGTCGGCCATGTCGCTGCCGCTGACGGTGTAGCCCAGGTTGATCAGCACTTCGGCAATGCCGCTCATGCCTGCGCCGCCGATGCCGACGAAATGGATGTGACGGATCGCGTGTTTCATGCGTGGCCCCCTTGGGAGGCGTTGGGTAAATGGGCCAGCGCCTGGCAGGCCTGCACCATGGCCGGCA
>JALRFN010000187.1 GCA_023268425.1 Burkholderiaceae bacterium
GGCAACGGGTTGACCGAAATGATCGTCGCTCCGCGTTTCTTCGCCTCCTCCAAAGAAGAAAGCATGCGCGGGTGATTCGTGCCGGGGTTTTGACCGATGATGAAAATCACATGGGCCTTCGCAAAATCGTCCAACTTCACCGTGCCCTTGCCTGCGGGCAGGCCTTTGAAATCGGGGCGCACATCGATGTCCCAAGCCTTGACTTCGGCCGGTGTGGCATCGCGGCCAATGCCATCCCACGGCGAAGCCGCGTGGGTCGCGACACTGATGGCCAAGAAGGCAGCGGCACCCAATACAGTTCGAATCGTCTTTTTCATCAGTACACCTGCACGTTGGAGACTTCACCGTTCTCGGAAACTTTCCAAGACTGAATCGCGTTGTTGTGATAAATCGAACGCGTACCACGAACGGCGCGCAATTGGTTAATCTTGGGCTGCACGTAGCCTGTGCTGTCGATGGCACGGCTTTGCAAAATGGCCGGCTTGCCGTCCCACACCCAATCGATGTTGAAGCGCGTCAAGGCTTTGGGCAGGACTGCGCCTTCCAAACGGGCCGTGCGCCAGTTGTCACGGCGTGTTTGGTGAATCCAACGAAGTCTTCACCCCCATCATTGGTGGCACGACGGCGCAAGACATCAAAACTGGACACGTGGCCAACCTCTTGCCGGGTAAGAACTTCCCGCAACGCACGACGATCATGAAAGTGGCCACCGTCTCAACACTGTGGGACTACATCAACCGCGCCATGCCTTGGAACGCGCCGAAATCACTGAGCACCGACCAGGTGTACTCGGTGTTGGCTTACCTGTTGAATTTGGCTGAAATCATTGACACCGATTTCGAGCTGAACCAAGACAGCATCAAGGAAGTGCAAAAACGCATGCCCAACCGCAATGGTATGGTGATGCAAGATGGTTTGTGGCGTGTGGATGGCAAGCCTGACGTGCAAAACACCGCGTGCATGAAAGACTGTCCAACGGAAGTCAAGATCACCTCGTCTTTGCCTGACTTTGCGCGTGATGCACACGGCAACATCCAAATGCAAAACCGAGTGGTCGGTCCGGTGCGTGGTGCCGACACCGACATGCCAGCTCCCAAGTCTTTGGACGAAGCCCGTCAAATCGCTCAAAAAGGTCATGATGCGGTCTCTGGAAAGCCGGCAGCGCAAGCGCCAGCAGCTGGTGGCGTGGACGAGGCAGCGGCCAAGAAGCTGTTGGGCGCCAATTCCTGTACGGCTTGCCATGGCATGACCAACAAGTTGGTGGGCCCCGCGTTTGCCGAAATTCAGGCCAAGTACAAGGACCAAGCGGATGGTCTGGCTTACCTCAAAGGCAAGATCAAGAGCGGTGGCTCTGGTGTGTGGGGCTCCACCCCGATGCCGCCTCAAGCGCAACTCAGCGATGCCGACTTGGCGGTCTTGGCCAACTGGGTGTTGAAAGGCCAAATCAAATAAGCATGGGTCTTGGTGTGCTGCATATCCGTGTTCACACCGAGCCTCGTTTCATGTAGAAAGCCTTAAGATGAAAGTCATGAATAGCGTTCGCTTTTTGATTGCCGCAACCGCGCCATTGCTGCTGTTGACCCCAGCGCACGCGCTGGACGCTGCAGCGGCGACCCGCTTGGCCGGGCAAAAAGCATGTTTGGCTTGTCACGCCATCGACAAAAAATTGGTTGGTCCCGCCTACCAAGAAGTGGCTGCCAAGTACAAAGGCATGGATGCCAAGCAATTGGCAGCAAGAATCAAAGCCGGTGGCTCCGGTAAGTGGGGGGCAGTCCCCATGCCTGCGCAGCCAACTTTGAGTGACGCCGAAGCCGAGTTGTTGGCTGCATGGGTGCTCGCGGGCGCTCCGGCAAAATGAGTTGAGAGAGTTTTAGTCCTGTTGATATTGAAGGAGCAACAATGAAAGCGACCCGTCGTGAGATGTTGAAAACCACCGGTGCCCTGGGTACCTTGGTGTCATTGGGTATCGTGACTGCCGAGCAAGCGATTGCAGCAGCAGATCCGCGCCCTGAGTTCGCCGCCAAAGACTTGGCTGGTGCTTTGCAAGCCGTTGGCGGCAAAGGTGCTGAGAGCGACAAAGTGAAAGTCAGCGCGCCTGACATCGCCGAAAACGGCGCTGTCGTTCCGGTCGGTGCAAGCAGCGAGTTGGCTGACACCACCGACATGTGGGTCTTGGTTGAAAAGAACCCCAACCCCCTGGCTGCGGCGTTCATGCTGCCCGCAGGTACCGTTGCAGACGTGGACTTGCGCGTGAAGATGGGCCAGACCTCTGACGTTTACGTCATCGTTAAGGCTGGCGGCAAATTGCACTTTGCCAAGAAAGAAACCAAAGTGACGCTGGGTGGCTGTGGCGGTTGATTCTGCACAGTTGAGCAAGCACATCAAATCATTGAACCGAATTTAGGAGAACGATCATGGGTAAACCAATGCGTATTCGCGCCAAGGCTGAAGGCGGCAAGACCAACGTTCGCGTGCTGATGTCTCACCCCATGGAGGGTGGTCAGCGCAAGGATGGTTCCGGCAACCTGATTCCCGCGCACTACATCAGTGATGTGGAAGCCAAGCACGGCGGCAAAACCGTGATGAAGGCCTCTTGGGGCACAGCTGTGTCTCAGAACCCCTATCTGGCGTTCACCTTCAACGGCGGTGCTGCCGGTGAAGAAGTCGAAGTGAGCTGGAAAGACAACCAAGGCGACACCCGAAGCGACAAGGTTGCGATCAAGTGATGAGTGGGTCTCGGCAACACGTGTGTTGCCGAGACTTTGGTATGAGTTTCGAGGAGACGACGTGATGAAAAAAAGCCTGGCTTTGCTCGCTGTGGCAGCGTCTGCAGCGATCAGTTCTGCCGCTTGGGCAGACAACGTGAGTGATGGCATCGCCAAATACCGCGAGATGCTGCAAGACGGCAACCCAGCCGAGTTGTTTGAGATGAATGGTGAAGAGTTGTGGAAGACCAAGCGCGGTCCCAAGAACGCTTCGCTGGAACAATGCGATTTGGGCAAAGGCCCTGGCGTGGTCAAGGGGGCGTTTGTCGAGTTGCCGCGCTTCTTTGCGGACACCGGCCGCGTGCAGGATTTGGAGTCGCGCTTGCTGACTTGCATGGAGACCTTGCAGGGCTTGGATGCAGCCAAGATCGCCAAGACCAAATACAACACGGGTGAGCAAGAGAGCTTGCGTGACCTCGCCACTTATGTGGCGGGGCAGTCGCGTGAAATGGCATTCAATCTGCCGCAATCGCGCCCGGAAGAGCGCGCCATGTACGAAGCGGGCAAGCGTTTGTTTTTCCACCGCAGTGGCACACATGATTTTTCATGCAACACCTGCCACGGCGCGGAAGGCAAGCGCATTCGCTTGCAAGACTTGCCGATCTTGAGCTCCAACCCCGGTGACGGCATTGGCTTTGCGGCCTGGCCGGCGTATCGCGTGGGCAACGGTCAAATGTGGACCATGCAAAAGCGCATCAACGACTGCTATCGTCAGCAGCGCTTCCCCGAGCCCGACTTTGCGGGTGAAGCCACCATCGCCTTGGGTGTGTACATGGGTGTGAACGCCAAAGGTGCCAAGAGCATCGCCCCGGCGATCAAGCGTTGAGGAGAAGCAACATGCGTCAAATGAAATTTTCAATGGTCGCTGCTGCCTTGGTGCTTTTGGGCACGCAAGGCGCGGTGCAAGCCCAAACCGCCGCCGAAGTGGATGCCCTGACGAAAAAAGCCCTGGCCTCTTTCCACAGCAAAGGCATTGCCAAAGCCGATCGCCTGATTCAAGACGACAGCAACCGCCTGTGTTCTGAGGCCGATGCGTCTGGCAAACCTTTGGATGCGGCAACCGCCAAAGCCATCGAAGAGGCGAACCTGAAGGTCATCCATTGGCCCGCAGGCGGTCAATTCTTGGGTGATTGGAAAAAGGGTGAAAAGATCGCGCAAAGCGGCAAAGGCATGACTTGGAAAGACAAGGATGTCTACAACAACGGCGGCAACTGCTACAACTGCCACCAGATCAACAAGGCTGAAGTGTCTTACGGCACGATTGGCCCCAGCCTCTGGAACTACGGAAAGTTGCGTGGCGTGACTGATCCGAGCAGCGCCGCGTCGGCGGAAATTGTGAAATACACCTGGGGCAAGATTTGGAATGCCCGCGCGTATAACGCGTGTTCCAACATGCCTCGTGCAGGCCACAACGGTGTGCTGACCGAAGACCAAGTCCGCGACATCATGGCTTTGTTGTTGGATCCGAAATCTCCCGTCAACCAGTGACGGACTGTGGAGCGGTGCCCGAGGGCATCGCTCTTTTTTGTTTCAAATATCAGTGTTCAATTAAAAAGGAATATTTCCATGAGCATGGGTCGTCGTGAATTCTTGCAGATGCTGGCTGTGGCCAGTGCGGGTGGCATGGCCTTGGGTCACAAAGACGTGTTGGCGGGCAAGCCCGGCGCGTCAGAAGCCCTTTACAACGTGCCCAAATTTGGCAACGTGAGCTTTCTGCATTTCACCGACTGCCACGCTCAATTGAAACCGATTTATTTCCGCGAACCCAATGTGAACCTGGGTGTGGCTGAGGCAGTGGGGCGTCCGCCGCACATCGTGGGCGAAACTTTGTTGAAGCACTTCAACATTCCCGCACACAGCGCGCAGGCCCACGCCTTCACCTACTTGGATTTTGAGCAGGCCGCCAAGACCTACGGCAAGGTGGGTGGCTTTGCGCACTTGGCGACTTTGGTCAAGCAGATGCGAGCCAGCCGCCCTGGGGCGATTTTGCTGGACGGGGGCGACACGTGGCAGGGTTCGGCCACGGCACTGTGGACCAAGGGCCAAGACATGGTCGACGCCTGTAAATTGCTGGGCGTGGACATGATGTGTCCGCACTGGGAGTTCACGCTGGGCGCCGATCGGGTCAAAGAGATCATCGAGAAAGATTTTGCGGGCAAGCTGGAGTTCTTGGCGCAAAACGTGCACACCACCGATTTTGAAGACCAGGTCTTCAAGCCCTACGCCATGCGTGAGATGAACGGCGTCAAGGTCGCCGTGATTGGGCAAGCCTTCCCATACACACCCATTGCCAACCCGCGTTACAGGGTGCCGGATTGGAGCTTTGGCATCAAAGACGAAAAC
>JALRFN010000247.1 GCA_023268425.1 Burkholderiaceae bacterium
AAACCCACAAACAACCAGTTGGTCAAAGCCGACAGCACAGCGCCCCACATCAAACCGCGCATGACGCCCAGGCGATTGGACAGCAGGCCACCCAAAAATCCGCCGCCGATGGACACCGCCACACCAAAGGTCTTCACCGCCGCCGCAATTTCAGGTTTTGAAAAACCCAGGTCTTGGTAGAACACATTGGAGATCACACCCAAGACGATGTCTGAGATGCGATAGAGGCCAATCAAAGCCAGCAACAAAACTGCAGTGCGCGCACCATAGCGCTGGAAAAAATCGGCCACTGGCGCCAGCCAGGTGCTGTGCACCACAGCCATCGGCACGGCACCCCAAAACACCAACAAGCGCATGGCCACCGCAGCGGCCAACAAACTCATGAGCAAGCGCAGAGTCGCCAACCACAAAGCACCCCACGCGCCTGAGGGCTGCCAAGACCATGCCGCCTGCCAATCGCCCACGCCGACAAAGACCAAAACAAACACGGCCACCGTCGCGGCAAAGGCCAACAACAATTGCGCGTGGTGCGACACCTGCACGCCCTGTGGTGGCGCCGCGTTGGGCTCACGAATCGCCAGGGTCGTCAACACGCCCACGCCGATGGCGCCAGCCATGGCCAGATAAGTCCACCGCCAAGCCAAATAGCTGTAAGCCTGCGCGGTCGAACCCCAAGCATCGGCCAAAAACAAGGCCCCCGCGCCAGCGACGATCATGCCAACGCGGTATCCCGCGATGTAAGCCGAAGCCATGATGGCTTGCATGTCCGCGCCTGCAGACTCAATCCGGTAGGCATCGATGACGATGTCTTGGGTCGCCGAGGAAAAGCCCAATAACACGGCAAACACGGCCATCACTTGCAAGGCATGGGGCGATGCCGCGGGGTCCACCCATGCCATGCCGACAATGGCCAGCACCACCGCCAACTGTGCCGCCAACAACCAGCCGCGCCTGCGGCCCAAGCGCCCGAACAGCGGCAATGGCATGCGGTCCACCAACGGCGCCCAAACAAACTTGAACGAATAACCGAGTGCCGCCCAACTGAAAAACGTCACCGTGGCGCGCTCGACCCCAGCCTCGCGCAGCCACAAGGACAGCGATGAAAAGATCAACAAGATCGGAATGCCCGCCGAGAAGCCCAAACACAGCATGACCCAGGTCTTGGGGTGGGCAAGCAGGGCGAAACTCTCGGCCCAAGTCGCTGAGGCGCGGGCAGGCTGGGGTTGTTGCGTGTTCACGTCCCCGCCACGAAGGGGTTGCTTTGGCGTTCGCGACCAAAGCTGCTTTCAGGGCCGTGTCCCGGGATGAACACCGTGTCATTGCCCAGGGGCCAAAGCTTTTGCGTGATGCTGGCGATCAAGGTGTCGTGATCGCCGCGCGGAAAATCGCTGCGACCAATGCTGCCCGCGAACAGTACATCGCCCACGAACGCACGCTGTGCGCTGGCCGAGTAAAACACCACATGGCCTGGGGTGTGACCTGGACAGTGCAACACCTGCAGTGTCTCTTGACCGACTTGCACCGTGTCGCCATCGTGCAACCAACGACTGGGCACAAACGGATCGGCCACGGCGAAGCCGTACATCGCACCCTGTTTGGCCAATCCATCGATCCAAAACTGGTCTTCTTCTTGAGGGCCGACGATGGGCAAAGCCAGTTGTTGCGACAACGCGTGTGCCGCCCCCGCGTGGTCAATGTGCGCGTGGGTGATCAAAATCTGCTTCAGCCGAACGCCTGCACGCTCAGCCGCGTGCACCAAAAGCTCCAAATCACCGCCCGGATCAATGACCGCCGCCTCCATGGTTTGATCGCACCAAACGACGGTGGCGTTCTGTTGGAAAGGCGTCACGGGAACGGTTGTGTACTGCAGCATGCAAAGTCCTCTACGGCCAGGGCCTCAAACCCCTCGGGGCACGGTGAAGCAAAGATTTTACGAAGCGCCACACGCCAACGGGCTATTGCTCGGAAGTAGGCGAAGCGAATGGGGCGGGCGGCGGCGAAGTCATCACCGCAATGTGTGCCCAGCCTTGGGCTTGGGCAACCGACAACACCTCAGCCACCCGAGCAAAAGCCACTGCTTGATCGGCTTGGATGCGCAGCGAGGCATCGCTCGCGGGCGCAGCCAACCGCGCGGGCAGGGCTCCCAAACTCACCAAGTCGCCATCCAAACGCAGTGTCCCTGAGGCATCGATGCTGAGCAATCGTGGCAGTGGGGACGCGGCCACCGCAGGTGCTTGCACTTGCGGCAATTGCAAAGCCAAGGCCGTTTGCATCAACGGCGCGGTGACCAAAAACACCACCAACAACACCAACATCACGTCGATCAAGGGAATCATGTTGATTTGGTCGTGGTAATCGTCGCCCTCAACGCTGCGGTTCAACATCGCACGACCCTTAACGCTGGGCAGCCAGCCAACGACGCAACCACTGCTGCGCGTGGAACTGCTTGGTCTTGTTCGCTCGCACCAGCAGGTTGTAGCCCACGGTGGCCGGAATCGCCACCGCCAAGCCCAGCGCCGTCATGATCAAGGCCTGACCAATCGGGCCGGCGACCTGAGCAATGGCAGCGACTTGTTGTGTGCTCATGCCCAACAGGGCTTGGTAAATGCCCCAGACCGTGCCCAGCAAACCCACAAACGGCGCGCTGGATGCGATGGTGCTCAACACCACCATGCCCCACGACGCACGGTGCATCAAGGCCTCCAAGGCTTGGTCGACGCGCTGTGCAGGCGGCAAGTCGTCACACAATAGGCCCTGAAACATCACGTCATGGCAGCCACAAGCACCAACACCGCTCACGCTCCCCCCTTGCGCATGCAAGCGTCTGGCTTGCTGCACGAAACGCACATGTTCCCAGGCCTTGAGCAACAAGATCATCCAGGCGCCCACCGACATCAGCAACAGCAGCAGCAACACGCCATCGTGCACCGCGTCTCCACTCAAGCCCCTCAACAACACGGCTTCATCGCTCATGATCGTCACTTTCATTGATTCACCGCGCCTGCAAGGCAAAAGTCACCGGCACGATCAGCCATTGTGGCGCCATCACCTGTCCATTGGGCAAGTCATAGGCCCACCCCTGAACAGCCTGCATCGCCGCTTGGTCCAGGCGCGCAAAGCCACTGCTGTCCAACAACTCCACCGCATCGACCACCCCCTGGCTGTTGACGTGAGCGCGCAAACGCACCAAGCCTTGCTCGCCTAAGCGCAGACTCAAGCGTGGGTAGCTTGGCTCAGGGTTACTCAATTTAGGTTGCAGCGCAGCGGCCGCCAGCGGCGCGGCGGCGCCAAGAGGCGGCTGGGCCACACGCTCGCTGCGCTCAGTGGCATGCCCCTTCGCGCCGGGCCGAGCGCTCGGCCCAGACGTCGCCGAGGCGATGGCAGAAGCTGGCGCCTCCGGCTGGCTTGCCGGACTTGCACCCGCTGGAGCGGGTGCGGGCCTTGGGTTCGCACGCGCCGGCTCCATTGGCGTTTGCACCGCCTTGGCGTCGCCAATCAGCGTGGCCGTGGTTTTCAGGTCAGGCACCGACGGCTGTGGTTTTGCCGGAACCGGAGGCGGCACCGCTGTGCGTCGCTGCGCTTTGGGGCTGGAGTGCGTCGGCTCTTCAAGCGCTGGCGCTTTGGCTGCCGGCGGCTCAACCTGAACAGGTGATGGGGTCAAAGGCATCGGCGCCGCCAAAACACCGACTTGGACCGAGACCCAAGATGGGCTCGGCACGGTCATCGGGGGGCGCTCTGTCTCTGGCCATAGTCCCCACAAGGCACCGTGTGCCAACACCACCAGGGCGACGACCATCGACACGCGTGACCACGCGCCCACGTTGACCTGACGCGATGGCATGGGAAACAACACACGCGCGGCAGTCAGGCCCATGGCGCTTGCCTCACCACGCCCAGTTGTATTGAATGGTCAAGGGCGCGTGGTCGCTGAAGCGCTGGTCTTTGTACACCGCCGCCGCCTGCGCCGTCTCGGCCAAGACCTTGGAGGCCAGGTGGTAGTCCAGGCGCCACCCCACGTTGTTGTCCCACGCGCGCCCCCGGTTGCTCCACCAGGTGTAGCACTCGGCCTCGGTGTTGGGGTGCAAGCGGCGATAGACGTCCACCAGGGCACCATCAGCCAACAAACCCGTCAACCAGGCGCGCTCCTCGGGCAAGAAACCGCTGTTCTTTTGGTTGGAACGCCAGTTTTTCAAGTCTTGGTTTTGGTGTGCGATGTTCAAATCACCACACAAGACCACGGTGCGCTCGGCCATCAAGCGACGAATGTGCGGCAAGAAGGCATCTAAAAACCGGTACTTCGCATCTTGCCGTTCGTCACCCGAAGATCCACTGGGGAAGTAGGCGCTGATGACGCTGAAAGCTTGTCCCGGCCGATCAAAGCGTGTTTCGACGCAACGGCCTTCGCCGTCAAACTCGCCGCCATCAAAACCGACGATGACATCCGAGGGTTCCCGACGGCTGTAGACCCCCACGCCCGAATAGCCTTTTTTTTGCGCGAAATGAAAGTAACCACGCATGCCACTCAAGGCTTGCAGCGTGTCGTCCATGTCATCGGCTTGGGCTTTGAGCTCTTGCACACACATACAATCGGGCGCTGTTTGCGCCACCCAGTCGTGCAAACCTTTGCGCGCCGCCGAGCGAATGCCGTTGAGGTTGAGGGTGGTGAGCTTGAAACCAGGTGATGTCATGTCGAACACTGTAGAAAACACGCCAGATCGCCTGGCCGAAGATTTTGTGGCTTTTGCCGTGGAGGCCGGTGTCTTGCGCTTGGGCTCATTCACGACCAAGGCCGGTCGCAACAGCCCTTATTTTTTCAACGCGGGTTTGTTTGACACCGGCGCCAAACTCAAGCGCTTGGCCCAATTCTATGCACGCCGCATCATCGACAGCGGCCTGCGCTTTGACATGCTGTTTGGCCCCGCTTACAAAGGCATTCCCTTGGTCGCGGCCGTGTCCATGGAGCTGGCGAGTCTGGGACACGACTACCCCTGGGCCTACAACCGCAAAGAAGCCAAAGACCACGGTGAAGGCGGCACCCTGGTTGGCGCCCCGCTGCAAGGGCGGGTGTTGATCATTGACGACGTCATGAGCGCGGGCACCGCCGCGCGCGAATCCATCGCCTTGATTCAGTCCGCAGGTGCCACTGCGGGCGGCGTGGCCATTGCGCTGGACCGCCAAGAAATGGCCACTGAAGTGGTTGACGGCGTGGTGCGCGACACGCCGCACAGCGCCGTGCAATACGTGCGCGAACAACTGGGCATGGACGTCTGCGCCATCGCCACGCTGGCCGATTTGCTGGGCTTTTTGTCCACCCAAGCCAGCCCGGAACTGGCCGCGCATTTGCCGCAGGTGCAAGCCTACCGCGACCGTTACGGCGTTTGAGCGGTATCTGGTTCGCATCAAAAAAGGCCCACACACCCTTCAGGTGTGCAGGCCTTTTGCTTTTGGCTGCAGTTGGCTCAGGCGTCCAGCTTTTGCTTGAGCAAAGCGTTGACCACTTGCGGGTTGGCTTTGCCTTTGGCCGCTTTCATGACTTGACCGACCAAGGCGTTGAAGGCTTTGTCCTTGCCGGCGCGGTATTGCGTGACGTTGTCCGGGTTGGCGGCAATCACTTCATCGACCATGGCTTCGATCGCGCCGGTGTCACTGACTTGTTTAAGCCCCAAACGTTCGATCACTGCGTCCACTGCCGCCACCGCATCGCCTTCAGCAGGCGTCACCCACAAGTCATCAAAGACTTTGCGCGCGGCGTTGTTGGAAATGGTGTTGTCGGCAATGCGCGCGATCATCGCCGCCAGTTGGGCCGCGTTCACCGGCACCGTGGCGATGTCCAGCGACTCATCGGCGTTCAAGCGGCGTGAGAGCTCGCCCATGACCCAGTTGCTGACCAATTTGGGCTGGCCACAGGCTTTGGCCGCGGCTTCAAAGTAGTCGCCCATGGCCCGGCTTTGGGTCAGCGTCGTGGCGTCGTATTCGGGCAGGCCGTAATCGGCCACGAAGCGCTGCGCCATGCTGCGCGGCAGCTCGGGCATGGCGGTCTTGACTTCGTCCACCCAGTCGCGGGCGATGACCAGCGTGGGCAGGTCGGGGTCGGGGAAGTAGCGGTAATCGGCCGAGTCTTCCTTGGTGCGCATGGCGCGGGTCTCGCCCGTGTCGGGGTCGAACAAGACGGTGGCTTGTTGGATGGCGTGCCCGTCTTCGATGTGTTCGATTTGCCAGCGGATCTCAAAGTCAATCGCTTGCTGCATGTGGCGAAAGCTGTTGAGGTTTTTGATCTCGCGGCGGGTGCCCAAGGGCTGGCCGGGTTTGCGCACCGAGACGTTGGCGTCACAACGGAAGTTGCCGTTTTGCATGTCGCCGTCGCAAATGCCAATCCAGGTGACGATTTTGTGCAGCTCTTTGGCGTAGGCCACGGCCTCGGCGCTGGAGCGCATGTCGGGCTCGGTGACGATTTCGAGCAAGGGCGTGCCGGCGCGGTTGAGGTCGATGCCGCTCATGCCGACAAAGTCTTCGTGCAGCGATTTGCCCGCGTCTTCTTCCAAGTGGGCGCGCACCAAGCGCACGGTGTGGGCGTCTTCACCCACATAAAACGAAACCTCGCCGCCTTGCACCACCGGGATTTCAAACTGGCTGATTTGGTAGCCCTTGGGCAGGTCGGGGTAAAAGTAGTTTTTGCGGGCGAACACGCTGCGCTCGGCGACATGGGCACCAACGGCCAAGCCAAAACGAATCGCGCGCTCGACGGCTGCGCGGTTCATGACCGGCAGGGCGCCGGGCAAGGCCATGTCGACCATGCAGGCTTGGGTGTTGGGCTCGGCGCCAAACCCCAAGGCCGCGCGGCTGAAGATCTTGGACTGGGTGGACAACTGGGCGTGGGTCTCGAAGCCAATCACGACTTCGTAACCTTGAATCAAAGGCGCGCTGCTCATGCCGCCACTCCTTTCGGGGCTTGCTGGTGCCAGTCGGTGACGCGCTGCAGTTGGTGCGCGGTGTGCAACAAACTGGCCTCTTGCAAGTAATTGCCAATCAACTGCAGACCCACTGGCATGCCATCGGCCCCCAAACCCACCGGCAGGCTCATGCCCGGTAGGCCGGACAGCGAGGCGGGCAGGGTGTAGACGTCGGCCAAGTAATTGGCCACCGGGTCGTCGGCTTTTTCACCGATCGGCCAAGCCACGCTGGGCGCCACAGGCCCGGCGATCACGTCGCATTGCGCGAACGCGCTTTGGAAGTCTTGCGCGATCAAGCGGCGCACACGCTGCGCCTTCAAGTAATAGGCGTCGTAATAGCCGTGCGACAGCACATACGTGCCCATCAAAATGCGCCGCTGCACCTCGGGCCCAAAGCCCTCGCTGCGCGAGCGCACGTACATGTCCATCAAGTCGCTGTACTCGGCAGCGCGGTGACCGTAGCGCACGCCGTCAAAGCGCGACAGGTTGGAGCTGGCCTCGGCCGGGGCGATGATGTAGTAAGCAGGAATGGCCAACTGCGTCAGCGGCAAAGAGACATCGACCAAGCGCGCGCCCAACGCTTCCAGCTGGCTCAAGCCTTCGCGCACGCGCTGCAAGACATCGTCGTTGCCGCCGCTGAAAAACTCTTGCGGCAGGCCCACACGCAGGCCCGTCAAGGGTTTGGCCGCGTCTGCACCGGCGCGCGGCGCGCTCAAGCCTTGCGTGAAGTCTTGCGCGGGGGCGTCCAAAGACGTCGAGTCCCGATCGGGGTCGGGGCCGGCCATGGCACTTAAGAGCACCGCACAGTCTTCGGCGCTACGCGCCATCGGGCCGGCTTGGTCCAGGCTGGAGGCGTAAGCAATCATGCCAAAGCGAGAGCAACGGCCATAGGTGGGCTTGATGCCGGTGATGCCGCAAAACGCCGCCGGCTGGCGAATCGAGCCGCCGGTGTCGGTGCCTGTGGCTCCGGCGACCAAACGGGCCGCCACCGCGACCGCCGAACCGCCCGAAGACCCGCCCGGCACACGCGCGGTGTCCCAAGGGTTGCGCGCGACAGCGTAAGCCGAGTTTTCGTTGGCCGAGCCCATCGCGAATTCATCGCAGTTGGTCTTGCCCAAGGTCACGGCGCCTTGGTCGGCCAAGCGCTGCACGACGGTGGCGTCAAAGGGGCTGCGGTAGCCCTTGAGCATCTTGGAGCCGGCGGTGGTTGGCCAATCGGTGGTCACGAACACGTCTTTGTGGGCCAGTGGCACGCCCAGTAGAGGTGAGCGCTCACCTTGTGCTAATCGCTGGTCAGCCCGCTGGGCTTGCGCCAAGGTCGCGTCTTCATTGAACGCCAAAAAGGCGCCGCTGCCGGTGTCGGCTTGGGCGCGCTGTAACAACGCTTGGGCCAGCTCGGTGGCCGACACTTGGCGCTCGGCCAAGGCCTGCGCGGTGTGCACCACGCTCCATTGGTGGGGGGCTTGGCTCATTCGATCACCTTGGGCACGAGGAACAGGCCGCGCTCAGCGGCCGGGGCGTTTTGCATGTTCGCTTCACGCGCGTTGGGCTCGCTGGCCACGTCGTCGCGCAGCCGCAGCGCCACGTCTTGCATGACGTCAGTGGGGTGCGCCAAAGGCTCGGCTGCGGACGTGTCCACAGCGTTCATTTGTTCCACCAAATCAAAAAAGCCATTGATCTGATCCAACAGGTGAGGGGCATGCGCTGGATCCAACTGCAAACGCGCCAAATGCGCGATGCGGTCCAGCTCTTGCAAGGTCAAAGCCATAAACACACCAAACGTGCCACCGGGGCACTAAAAGTCAACAAAAAGCGTCAAAAACTCCGGCTCAAGATCGGCCTGGAAACGTGCTCTACAGAGAGGGATGGGGTATTATCCCGCCTTTGCATCCAAGCGCTGTGATCGGGGTTCGCCAGCGTGCCTTGCAAAGTCTATTTTGACCCCCAGCGCCGATCTCTTGTCGCGCTGCACCGTGAATACCGCGCACCATGTTTGAAGTTTTCCGCCGCCATTTTTCGACCGACTTGGCCATCGACTTGGGCACCGCCAACACGCTGATTTACATGCGCAACAAGGGCATTGTGTTGGACGAACCGTCGGTGGTGGCGATCCGCCACGAAGGTGGTCCGCAGGGCAAGCGCACCCTGCAAGCTGTGGGGCATGAGGCCAAATCCATGCTGGGCAAAGTGCCCGGCAACATCGAAGCCATTCGTCCCATGAAAGACGGCGTGATCG
>JALRFN010000334.1 GCA_023268425.1 Burkholderiaceae bacterium
ATGGCTAATCCATGCCAAGGAGACAGGCAGCTCAATCTTGTTATCCCTAATTCATTCTGTAAATTAGGTGGCTCTAACGGCGGTACTTTAAGTCTTTCCCTTAAAGGCACCCTTCTGCAGCAGGTCGGATTCAGCGTTGCAGCTCAGGCACGGCCAAGCGAAAGTTCAGCGGCGCGAACCTGGCGCCCAAGCGCGCACAAGCGACCAGCACACTGAGCTGTTCGGGGTGGTTGAGGCCCAACCAAGCCACGCGGTCACCCGCTTGCACACCCAAGTGCTGCAGCCGTGCGGTGGCGGCTTGCACGCCTTGCCAAAAGGCCGCTGCGCTGAGCGTGTGCAGGCCATCATCGTCGCGAAAACTGAGTAATTCGCGCGACGGGGAGCCTTGGGCCAGCGCTTCAAAGCGCGCGGCGAGTGGGCTGGTGCTCATGTCAGTCGTCGCGCTCACCGGCTTCGTACAAGGCCTCGCGGCCGATGCGGTCGACACACAGCTCGGCCGTCCACGGCAACATCAGCGAACCACAACGCGCGTCGCGGTACAAGCGCTCCAGCGGCAGGCTCTTCAGCATGGACTGGCCGCCGCAGGTGCGAATCGCCAAGCGCGCCAAATCTTGCGCGTTTTCCATGATGGTGTATTGCGCTGCATAAGCGCGCAGCCGCGTGGACTTGCTCGGGTCCACGCGCGCGTCTTGGATGGCACGCAAGAACAAGTTGCGGGTTTGTTCCAGCTTGATGAACATCTCGGCCACAGCGACTTGCTTGGTGGCGAATTGCCTGCGCTTGACGGGGCCGGTACCCGGAATCTCACCGCGCAAATACGCCACCGTGAAGTCATAAGCCGCTTGCGCGATGCCCATGTAAGTGGGCGACAGGGTCATGAACATGTGCGGCCAACGGCTGTCGGCTTGGAAGTACAGGCCTTGCGGCATCAACGCGGCCTCGTCCGGCACGAAGACGTCTTCAAAGATCAGGTTGCGCGACACCGTGGCGCGCATGCCCAGCGGGTCCCAATCACCCTCCACACGCAAGCCCTCTGCCGTGCGCGGCACGGCCAGATACAAGGTGTCGCGGCGCGACAAGTCAGCGTCGGGCTTTTTCTCGGTGCACAAGACGCCAAAGTAGTCGGCGGCATCCGACAAAGACGCGAAGATTTTTTTGCCGTTGACGCGCCAACCGCCCTCGACCTTGACTGCGGTCGTGCCAAAGGGCTGCGCGCCAGACGCGGCTGCACCACCTTCGGAAAACGGCTGCGCGTAGATCGCGCCGTCTTTGACCACACGGGCGAAGTGCACGGCCTGGTGCTCGCGGTGTTGGGCGCGTTGCTCGGGCGTCATGTCCAGGTCTTCCGACAGCAAGCCGCTCCACAAGGTGGTGCACACGTGCATGTTGAAGGTCAACGCCGTGGCGCCGCAATAGCGGCCAATCTCGGCCGACACCAGCGCATAGGTCGCGTAGTCGGCGCCGTGGCCGCCGTGCGACTTGGGCACGCACAAGCCCAACAAGCCGGCCTCGCGCATGTCGTCGTAATTGGCGAAGGGGAACTGCGCCTCGCGATCCAACTGCGCGGCACGCGGCGCGAATTGCTCAGCGCCCAAGCGGCGGGCCAGCGCCATCAATTCGCGCTGCTGCTCGGTCAAAGGAAAGTCGTCGCCACAAATCGGCATCACGTTTGCGCTCACGGTTGGGCCTCCTGGTCAAAGTGGGTGTGGCCAAAGTCCAGCACCAGCTGGGCAAAGGCTTGCGGTTGTTCAAAGGTCAACAAATGGTTGACGCCGGCCATGCACACGAAGCGCGCGCCGGCGATCTTGCTGGCCATGCGCTCGACCACGGCCGGTGATGAGGTTTGGTCCAGCTCGCCGGCGACACACAGCGTGGGCACGGTGATGGTGGCCAAGGCGGCGCGCTGCTCGAACTGCACCAAGGCGTGCAAAGCCGCGCGGTAGGCGTCGTTGCTGATCGAGCCCATGCAGGCCTGCGCGGCTTCGCGCACAGCGGGCTCGTGTTCTGGGGCCAACATGGTCGGCACCAGCTGGGGGGCCAAGTCAGCCAAGCTTTGGCCCGCGTCCAAGGGCGCCAAGCGCGCCGCGACGAAGCGCTGTTGAAACTCGCCGCTGCCGTTGCCAAAGGCTGGGCTGCTGGCCACCAAGACCAGCCCGGCCACTTGCTCCGCGTGGCGTGCCCAGTGCTGCAAGGCCACCATGCCGCCCATGCTGTGGCCCACCAACACGGCGCGCTGCACGCCGCGTGCGCGCAGCAAAGCAGACAGCGCGTCAGACAAGCCATCAAAGTCATAGGGCGAGATCAGCGGGCTGTCGCCATAGCCGGGCATGTCCCAGGCCAGACACGACCAGCCCGCTTCGGCACAGGCCGCCATGACTGGCGCCCAGCCGCTGGCCCGCCCGCCAATGCCGTGCAAAAACACCAGCGCAGGCCGCGAGGCGTCGAAGGCTGGGCCGCTGGGCGCTTGCACCAGCGCGTCGGGGGTCAAGGCGCTGTTCATGCGGGCGCTTTCAGCAGGTCCCACTGCACCTGGCCGTCTTGCACGACGGTGGCCTCGTCCAAGCGCACGGTGCAGCCGCGCATGGGCAAATCAAAGTGCCCGAGGGTGTGGCGACCCGCGACCTCATTGGCGCCCGTCGAGTACAAAAAGTTGCCCGCGAAGGCGCGCAACTCGGTGCCGTTGCAATCCCGTTTGTCGTAAAAGGCCATGGCGTCCCAGCGAGCCGCGGGGTTCAGGCCAAAGCCCACGTGCGAGGTGGCATAGCAGGCGCGGTGACCCTCGGCGTCTTCCCAGGTTTTCCAGTAGCCACGCATCATCTCGGCGTCCACGCCCTGCCCTTCAATCGCCACCACGCTGTCGTTTTCGATGGTCAGCGTCACGCTGTCGCGCAGGTAGTTTTTGAAGGTCAGGTTCACATCGCCCGGCGCCATGACCAAGCGACCGTTGACGCTGCCGGCCGCCGGAAAGGCCAGCGCCAAACCGCCCGGCCAGTGCGAAACCATGCCGGGTTTATTGGCGTAGCCCCAGACGCCACCGACCACGGCTTTGTCCAGGTTCACACGCAAGTCTGTGCCCGCCGCCGAGGTGACGTGCATGGTTTGCGCGTTCTTCAAGCGCTTCATGCCGGCGCGCACCAGCGGCTCCAAGGCCGTGTCGGCGATGGTGCGCTCCAAAATCTCGGGGTGTTCGTTGGAGACCATCAACAAACGCGGCTTTTTGTCGCCCGTGCCGCGCATGATTTGTGGCAACTCCGGCGCGTGCAGCAAGCCCTCGACGGTGCAATCGACCACAAAGTCCGCAGCCGCCAAGGCCGACACCACCGGGGCCAAGCCCGCGATGGCGTCGCTGGCGCCAGTCGAGCGCACCGGCGCGGGGGCGCTCAAGCGCGGGCTGGTCAAGGTCAACTCAAACACCTGCGCCCCCATGCGCTCCAGCGCCAAGCGGGCCAAATCCACATTGACCCGGCGCGATTGGGTTTCGCTGAGAATCGCGGCCACCTCACCGGCGGCGACGCCACACAGCGCGAAGCTGCGCTCAAATGCGTCGATCCATTTGTGTTCAATGCGCTCTACCAACATGTGCTGTCTCCTGGGGTGGCGGCTCAGACGTTCCGAAAGCGAACGCAGTTTATATGAATATTCATGCAAATCAAGCCATAATGGCAGCCATGCGACCCCAGCCCCCAGCCGACATCACCGCGCGCGAAGCCAATTTCGATGCACCCCACTTTCGCCAAGCACTCTCGCGTTTCGCCACGGGCGTGACCGTGGTGACCACGCTGGCCCCCGATGGGCGCAAGGGCGATGCCGCCAGCCACAACTTTGTGGGCATGACCGCCAATTCGTTCAACTCGGTGTCGATGTCGCCGCCCTTGGTGTTGTGGAGTTTGGCTGTGCACGCGCGCAGCTTGCCGCTGTTTCACGCGCAGTCGCACTACGTGATCAACGTCTTGGCGGCTGACCAACTGGACGTGTGCAACCGCTTTGCCTATGGCCAAGGCGACCGCTTTGCGGAGACCGCTTACCACTTGGGCGAAACCGGCCTGCCGATCTTGGACGGCAGCCTCGCTTGGTTCGAGTGCCACAACCGCAGCCGCTACGACGAAGGTGACCACGTGATTTTTGTTGGCCAAGTCGAACGCTGCGGTTTTGCCGACGCTCTAGACGCGCTGGTTTTTCAAGGCGGTCGCTTCGGTCAGGTGCACCCCAACACACCCAGCCATGTCTGAGCACCAACTCCGCTTCGTCAACGACTACCTGCCTTATTTGCTGGCCCGCGCCAGCTTGCTGATTTCCAGCAGCTTCCACGAACAGGTGAGCGCCAGCGGGTTGAGCGTCATGGAATGGCGGGTCATGGCCACCCTCAGTGACGGCCCCGAGCTGAGCATCAAGGCATTGTGCGACGTGGTTTTGGCCAAACAACCCACGGTGACCAAATTGGTCGGACGCATGGAAGCACGCGGCTGGGTGCAACGCAGCTCATCGGGCACCGACAAGCGGCAAACCTTGGTGAGTCTCACGGCCAAAGGGCGGCAAGCCATCGAACCGCTGTTGTTGCTCTCCAAAGTGCACGAACGTGAGGTGCTCAACACGTTTGGCGCGACTGGTGAAACGCAGCTCAAGGCGCACCTGCGTGAGTTGATCGAACAGGCTGTGCAACGCCGCAACTGAGATCGGGCTGAGGCATTTGGTTTTAAGACGCGGGCTTTTTGCCCGATGCGGGGTCGACCATCTAAGGGATTTCCCCGTCGCCAGCACCGGGGAATTTTGTTTAAATATTGAAGTAAATTTTGCTTTACCCCTTCTCAACTCCATTCAAGGAAACGCTCATGAAGAAGTTCACTGCCCTGGCCTTGGCCGCTGCCGCTTTGGTTTCTGGCGCCGCTCAAGCCACCACCGTTTTGACCGTCTCAAGCTGGGTGCCTCCTAAGCATCTGTTGTCGGTCGCGCAAGCCGACTGGTGCGCCGAGCTGACCAAACGCACCGAGCAGCGCGTGCGCTGCAACATCCTGCCCAAAGCACCGATGAACGCGCCCGGCACGCTGGACGGCGTGAAAAAAGGTCTGGTCGATGTGTCCTTCATCGTCCACGGCTACACCCCTGGCCGCTTTGCCGCCACCAAGATGGCTGAGATGTCATTCTTGGGCGACAGCGCCACCACCACCTCGGTCGCGTACAACCGCGTGGCCTCAAGCAACCCAGCGTTCAAAGCCGAAGCGGACAAAGAAGAAGTGCACGTCATGAGCTACTTCACGCACGGCCCCGGCATGATCCTCAACACCAAGCGCGAAATCAACAGCGTTGCTGCGTTGCAAGGCTTGAAGTTCCGCATCGGCGGTGGTTTGATTGGTGACATCACCAAGGCCTTGGACGTGAACACCAGCCTGAAGCCCGCACCTGCCTCGTATGAGCTGTTGTCCACCGGCGTCATGGACGGCACCTTCTTCCCGGCCGAGTCCGCTGACTCCTTCAAGTTGATCACCCTGTTGACCAACGCCACCACCATCCCCGGCGGCCTGTACAACACCAGCTTTGCCTTCTTGATGAACCCCAACACCTACAAGAAGCTGGACGCGCAAGACCGCAAGATCGTGGACGAGATGTCCGGTGAGTTCGCCGCCAAGCACTTCGGTGGCTATTGGGACCGCGCCGACGCAACAGCGATGGAAAACATGCAGAAAAAAGGCGTGAAGATCATCAAAGCCTCACCCGCTTTCGTGCAAGACATCACCGTGCGCACCAGCAAGATCGAGCGTGACTGGGTCGCCGAAGCCAAGGCTTCAGGCATGCAAGACCCTTCGGGTGCCTTGAGCGCCTTCCGCGCGGAAATTGCCAAACTGCAAAAGTAAGCGGCAGGGTCAGGGGCTGAGTGTTCAGCCCCACACGCAATGCGAAAATACGGCGGGGCACGTCAGTGCCCCGCCGATTTTCTTGGAGAACGCACATGCGTCAATGGCTGGAAAAAATCTGTGGCACCGTGGGCGGATTGGCTTTGTTTGCCATCATGGTGTTGACCTTTTTCGATGTGGGCGGGCGCAAGTTCCTGAACCAATCGATCACGGGCTCGCTGGAGCTCACCGAGATGTTGATGGTCGTGGTCATCTTCTCCACGCTCCCCCTGGTCAGTTTGGCTGAAGAGCATGTGGCCTTTGGTTCGCTGGATGGATTCTGGCCCAAGACCTTCAAGCGCATCCAGCGCTTTCTGGTGCAAATGGCCTGCGGTCTGGCCCTGTTGTGGGTGGGCTACCTGATGTGGAATGCCGGCACTGA
>JALRFN010000418.1 GCA_023268425.1 Burkholderiaceae bacterium
AGCCATGGCCGCAGCGGCCAAAATCATTTTGAATTTGAATTTCATGGGGAGTCTCCGTACACAAGTGAAAAAATACACAGGAGCGAAGGTATCACCCGCGTGCAAGGGCTGCCAACTGTGGCCTTCCACAGTCGGGTTAACCCTGACTCGGGGCGCCAAGCCATGTGGACGCGGCTTGCGCCCGGCGCACATCCAGAGCAAACCTCAATAGGCGACCAGCGGACTTTGTGCGGCCTGCACCGCCGCGTCGAGCAAGTCGCCGCCGATGGCCGCGCGCAACTCGGCGTAGGCCGGCTGCACCGCCGCCTTCAGGCGCGCGCGCTGCGCCGCGTTGATGCTGTGGATGCGCGTTGTGCCGGCTTGACGAAGTGCGGCCAAAGCCTGGTCATTTTGGGTTTGAGCGATTTGCGCACCGTAGGCCAGCGCATCGTTGAGGGCCGAGCGAATCAACGCTCGGTCGTTGAGCGCCAGATGCTCCCAAAAGCGCTGGTGGACCACCACCGCGTAGCCCACGTAGCCATGGTGGGTCAGCGTCAAGTCGCTTTGCACTTGGTTCATGCCCTGCGTCCAAAAATTGGACACCGGATTCTCGGTGCCATCGACCACGCCCTTGGCCAAAGCCAAGCGTGTCTCCCGAAAGGCGAGCGAAACCGGATGTGCGCCCAAAGCGCGCATCTGCGCAGCCAGCACACGCGATGGCTGCACGCGCATGCTCAAGCCCACAAAGTCCTCGGGTTCGCGCAGCGGCTTGTGCGCACTCATTTGTTTGAAGCCGTTGTCCAAATAGCCCAAACCGACCAAGCGCAAACGCGTCAGGCCCTCCAGCAGACGCTGGCCAATCGGCCCTTGCGTGATGCGATGGATGGCCGCCTGGTCATCAAACAAGTACGGCAGACTGAAGATTTCGAACTCGGGAAAGCCGATGCGCCCGAATTTCGACAGCGAAGGCGCCAACATGTCCACGGCACCAAGCTGTATGGCTTCCATCTCCTCGCGGTCACCATAGAGGGTGCTGTTGGGGTAGACATCAACACGGATGCGGCCTTGCGAGCGCAGTTGAACCAAACTTTTGAAACGCAAGGCGGCCAGGCCCTTGGGGGTGTCAGGCGCCACCACGTGCGAAAAACGCAGCACCACAGCGGGGTCTTGCGCCCAAGCCGCACCCGCCAACAGCCAAGCAAAACAGGTCGCCACGAACCAAGCACCAGCAAGCCATGGGCCTCTGGCGTGCGCGCGCAGGTGGCCCGTGCGGCTGGGCCTTGATCTTGCTGAGGTGCGGGGGTTCATAGGCGCTATGCTAAGCGCCCGCGACGCTCCTGCGCTGCATCCCCGATTGTTCAACGTTTAAGCACCACCGTGAGCCTGACCAGCCCCGAACCGCCTCTTCACCTGCAAGCGCATGTGCAGGTCGCGGGGTTGCGCTCGCGTTGGCCCATGTGGGCCTTGGCGAGCTTGCTGATTTTGGTCACCGCCATGGCCGTGTTGTTGGTGCTGTACCTGCGCGCGTTTGAGGCGCAAGAAACCCAGCGCCGCCGCAGCGCCGACGCACTGTGGCTGGAGCAAGGGGTGCAGTTCCACTTTCGGCGTTTGGAGCTCGATCTCCAAGCGCGTGCACGCCAAGACCTCGCGCCCAAGCGGCCTCTGGGCGTCGATCAGACCGCTCCCACACCCTACCCAAGCACCGCTCGCGACGAAGATGCCGACGCTTCCTCCGTGACCGTGACTGGCGGTCAACTGTGGAGTGACAACAAGGTGGTCTTGGCCCACGGCTGGCTGGACAAAGACGCGACCGCGCTCAATGCCTCGGCGCGAGGTGATCGACTCGCGCATCCCACCAACGCCAAGGCCTTGGAGACCCAAAACCGCATCGTGCGCGGTCTGCAGCGCGCCAGTTACGCCGGCCCCATGTTGGACCGCCAAGGGCAAACCAGCGACGTGGTGTGGCTGAGTGTGCCGGTGTTCGAGCGCGGGGCTTGGGTGGGCAATTACGCGGCGCGTTTGTCCATGCAAGCGGCCATCGACGCCATGGTGCCAGCGTGGTTCCGTGCCCAACACCAACTCTCGCTGGTCGACGGACAACAAACCAAGCGCAAGGACGCCCTCCCCGACGGCGATGCACACTACGTGGCCTACATGGAGCTGCCCGGCACCGACTTGGGTTTGCGCGTCCAGCCCTTGGACACCACGCCGTTTTGGACCGTCCCGCGCATGCTGCTGGGCGCGGCCCTGCTGTTTTTATTGGGCACCGTGATCAGCTTGGTGGTGCTGCGTCGCGACATGCAAAAGCGCCTGCGGGTCGAAGGCTCGCTACAGGCGCAAGTGGCCTTGCGCACCGCCATGGAAAACGCGGTCACGCTGGGCTTGCGTGCCTGGGACTTGGACGGCCGGATTTTGTACGTCAACCAAGCCTTTTGCCGCATGGTGGGCTACGCAGAGGCCGAGCTGATCGGCCGTCAAGCCCCCTTGCCTTATTGGCCAAGCGATCAATTGGATGAACTGGGGCTGCTGCACCAAGGCGTGATCGCGCAAGGTACCTCCCAAAGCGGCATGGAGCTGAAGTTCCAGCACCGCGAGGGGCACTTGGTCGATGTGCTCATCCATGAGGCACCGCTCACCGACGCGCGGGGCCGGCAGTTCGGCTGGATGAGTTCGGTCTTGGACATCAGCGAGCGCAAGCGCGCCGAGCGCATGGCGGCGCGCCAGCAAGAAAAGCTGGAAGCCTCCGGGCGCTTGGTCGCCATGGGCGAAGTCGCTTCCACCTTGGCCCACGAACTGAACCAGCCCCTGGGGGCGCTCAGTGGCTTTGCCACGGGCTTGCTCAACCGCATCCAAAGCGGCCGCGTGGACTGGGACACCGTGCCGCCGATCGTGGAACGCATGCAGCGACTGGCAGAAAAAGCGGGACGCATCATCCAGCGGGTCAACAGCTTTGCGCGGCGCCGAGAAATGGACAAACAGCCGCTGGCACTGTCTGGTTTTGTCAGCCGCTTGCTGCATCAGTTGCACCTGCCCAAGTCGGTTCACTTGAGTGCGAGCATGCCCAAGGAAGAGGTCTGGGTCGAGGCCGATGGACAGTTGCTGGAACATGCGGTGGTCAACGTGCTGAACAACGCGGTGCACTGGGCGCAACAAGGCAGCGCGCCAGCGCGCATCCAGGTGCGCTTGCACGAGGAAGCCGATACGGTGACGCTGACCATCAGCGACAGCGGGCCGGGCATCGGCGCCGATCACACCGAGCACATATTCAGCGCCTTTTACTCCGACAGCGAGGGGGGCATGGGCATGGGCTTGGCGATATGCCGCTCGGTGGTGGAAGCCCACGGCGGCCACATCGAAGTTGGTCGAGACGCCGCGTTGGGCGGGGCCCAATTCACGTTGTCACTGCCGAAGCGACCCGCACGAAGCGAACAGGCAGCTCAGGAGCGCGTCACATGAATCCCACCGCCCTGATCCACATTGTTGATGACGATGCGGATTTCCGCGACGCCTTGAACTGGTTGTTTGACTCGCGTGGACACGCCACCCAGACCTGGAGCAATGGCGAAGACTTTGTGAACGAAGCACGCAGGCTCGGGCCCAACTGGCCTTCGGCTGTCGTGCTGCTGGACATCCGCATGGAGCCCCTCTCGGGCCTGGCCACGTTTGAAGCACTCAAGGCCATGGGCTGTCCGTGGCTGGTGCTGTTTTTAACCGGACACGGCGACGTCAGCATGGCCGTCAGCGCGGTCAAGCACGGTGCCTGGGATTTTTTAGAAAAGCCCTTTCAAGACAACGTTTTGGTCGATCGAGTCGAGCAAGCTTTGGACAGCCTGCAAAGCGAAGACACCAAGCGCGCGCAGCGCCTGCGCGAAGCCTTGGCCAGTCTGAGTCAACGCGAACACGAGGTGCTCGATGAACTGCTGCAGGGCCACTACAACAAAACCATTGCCGACCATTTGGCCATCACGCCACGCACGGTGGAGTTCCACCGCGCGAATATTTTCGACAAACTCGGCGTGAGCTCAGCCATCGAATTGGCCCACCAACTCGGGCGCTACGGGCTGCGTTGAAACCCGCTGCGGCGGGCTGGACGCACGCCATGCGAGACATTTGGCGCGTACCCGCGAGCAGCTGGTTGAAGGCAAAAAAACGGGCTGCATGGGCAGCCCGTTTTTCCTTGAGATGGATGCTTCTCAGTGGTTCAAGATGCGATCACTTGAAACGTTGGATCTCCCCGGAGTCGATCTTGGCCAAGAAGCGGGTGAGTTCTTCTTTGACCTTGGGCATCAACAGGTACAAGCCGATGATGTTGAAAATACTCATGGCGAAGATGGCCGCGTCGGAAAAGTCAATCGCCGCGCTGAACGAGATCTGGCAACCGATGACCACAAATCCGCAGAACATCAACTTGTAAACCATCTCCGTGGTCGCGCCCTCACCAAACAGGTAGGTCCAGCCTTTGAGTCCGTAGTAAGACCAAGAGATCATGGTCGAGATCGCAAACATGATCACCGCCAAAGCCAGTGGGTAGCGGAACCAGTCGGCCGTGGCTTGGAAGGAAGCCGCCGTCAACTGCACACCCGACAAGCCAGCCGGGTTGGGGTAAGGCCCCATGTTCATGCCCGCAATGGTGATGACCAAGGCGGTCATGGTGCAAATCACCACCGTGTCGATGAAGGGCTCCAACAGAGACACCAAACCCTCGGTGATGGGCTCTTTGGTCTTCACCGTGCTGTGCGCAATCGCTGCAGAGCCGACACCGGCTTCGTTGGAGAAGGTCGCGCGCTTCAGGCCTTGGATCAAGGCCCCCACCATGCCGCCGGCGACCCCGTCAGCGCTGAATGCACCTGACCAAATTTGACCGAAGGCGTCGGGCAACTGGCCGAAATTGGCGATCAGCACAAACAAGGACATGGCGATGTACAACACCGCCATCCAGGGCACCAATTTCGCCGTCACTGCGGCGATCGAAGGCATGCCATTGACGATGACAGAAAAGACGAACGCCGCCAGCACCAGCCCCGTCACCCAGCCATAGCCTTCTGGAATGCCAAAGGTCTGCACGATCATGGCATTGGCTTGGTTGCCTTGGAACATGTTGCCACCGCCCAAGGCGCCAAGAATCACCATGATGGAAAAGAACACCGCCAGAATTTTCCCCAGCCCCGCCATGCCCTGCTCGGCCAAGCCGCGACTCAAGTAGTACATGGGGCCACCGCTGACCGCGCCCGAGGGCAAGATGGTGCGGTACTTGACACCCAGGGTGCACTCGGTGAACTTGGAGGCCATGCCAAACAGGCCGACCATGATCATCCAAAACGTCGCCCCCGGCCCACCAATGGCCAAGGCTGCCCCCACGCCAGCGATATTGCCCAAGCCCACTGTCCCGGACAAGGCCGTGGCCAGCGCTTGAAAGTGGCTGGTTTCACCCGGGTCTTTGGGGTCTGAATAACAACCCCGCACGATGTTGATCGCCAATTTGAAACGTCGGAATTGAATGAAGCTGAAGTACAGCGAGAACACCACCGCAGCCAACAACAGCCAGCCCGCAATCAAAGGAAAGCTCGCCCCGCCCACATCGACCGTGGTGAAGATGGCGGCAGCAAACCAGCCGAGGTAGTCATTGAAAAAGGTATCGACCGCCGCATCCAAGCCTCCCGCTTGGGCCCAGCCCCATGGGGCCATGGCCAATGATGCGACCCACGCCGTGGGTTTGAACTTCATAAACACTCCTTGTTGTCTGTTTTTCAAATCAGCACTTACATCAAGCTGACAAGAAAATGTAATGCTGCTTGGCGACTAAATCATCAGCAATACTACTTAGTAAAGGTTATAATCGGTACCAAAAATACAAACTATCCCACCACTAAATTCACCCATAACTGTGGTCTACGCACTCATTGACCAATTGCTGGCGCACCCGTTCTCGGACCTGCATTTGCGCAGCGGCGAGCGGCCCATGGTGCGAATTCACGGCGAATTGCAAGCGATCGAAGACGTGGCGCCCTCCACGCCAGAAGACATCAATGCCTTTCGCGAGGATTTGCTCACCCCAGTTGAACAGCAGCACTACACCCAAAACGGCGACGCGGATTTCGCGATCCAAAGGGGTGCAGTGCGCCTTCGCCTGAATTTTTTCAAGTCACTGCGCGGCCCGGGCTGTGCCATTCGGCGCTTGGCTGGCCGGGTGCCCGACATGGCCGCGCTGGGCATTCCCCGGGCGGCCCAAGAGGCGGTCCTCAATCACGCCAACGGCTTGATCGTGGTGACTGGCCCCACGGGCTCTGGCAAGTCCACCACCCTGGCCGCCATGATCAAGGCCTTGCACCAAGCGCGCAGCCCACACACCATCACGCTGGAAGACCCCATTGAATACGTGCACGAAAACACGCAGGGCCTCGTGACCCAGCGCCAAGTCGGCCGTGACACCCGCAGCTTCGCCAGCGGTTTGCGCTCGGCTTTGCGTGAAGACCCAGATGTGATCATGGTCGGTGAATTGCGCGACGCCGAGACCATCGGCTTGGCCTTGACGGCAGCCGAAACCGGCCACTTGGTTTTGAGCACCCTGCACACCCGCAACGCGCAAGGCAGCATCACCCGCATCATCGACAGCCTACCCATGGAGCAGCAAAGCCACGCGCGCGTGCAACTGGCCGACGCACTGCGCTTGACTCTGAGCCAAGAGTTGTGGCCGCGGCGAGATCGATCGGGGCGCGTGGCCGCGTATGAGGTCATGCTGTGCACGCCAGCGGTTCAGCACCTGATTCGCGATCAAAAAACCTTCCAAATCGACAACACCATTCAAACCGCGCGACACGAGGGCATGCAAACCATGAAAGCCGCACGGCAAGCCTTGAAAGACCAAGGATTGGTCTGAAATTGATGATTGACCGGCACGCGCTCAAGTGAATCCATGACCTCTGTCGCCAACCACCTCAAGGTGCATCGATGAAACGCAGAGCATGCATCCAATGGCTCACCGCTGCTTGTGGTGGGCCTTTGGCCGTTGCTGCCGAGGCGCAGAGCAAGGCGTCGCCGCGTTCGCTCAGTGTTTTGCATTGGTGGACTTCCGAGGGTGAGCGTCGGGCAGCAGATGCTCTGGCTGAGGTCTTGGCACGCCATGGTGTGCGCTGGCGCGACGTGGCTGTGGCCGGCGGCGCAGGAAGCGCGGCGATCAAAGTGCTCAACAGCCGCATGTTGATGGGCGACCCACCCGAGATGGCGCAGTTGATTGGCTCCAATTTGATCAACTGGGCCAACGCAGGCTTGGTGGCACCACTGGCACCCGCTGGCAGCAGTGCGCCTTGGTTATCGGCATTGTTCCCCAGCGTGCGTGCGCACATCACCCACCATGATCAAGCCATCGCCGTGCCGCTAGGCATCCATCGCATCAACAACCTGTATGTGCATCGAGAGATCTTTCAACGTTTCGGTCTGCGCCCGCCGCGCAATTGGTCAGAACTGTTCCAGGTCGCAGAATCCTTGAAACGCCACGGCATCGAGCCCCTGGCGTGGAGTGACCAACCCTGGCAGATCGCGACGGTGTTTGAAACCATGTTGGCTGGTGATGTCGGCGCGGGCGCCTACCGCGCCATGGTCGTGCAACGCCAGTCCGATCCGTGGTTGCACGCCACCGTCGGGCGCTGTCTCAAGCGCATGGTGCAGTTGCGCGAGCAAGCGAGCACCCAAGCACGCGAGCGGGCGTGGAACGAGGCCGCCAAATCGCTGTTCGAAGGCCAAGCAGCCATGATGATCATGGGTGACTGGGTCAGCGGCGAAATGCGCGCCTGGGACAACGAGTGGGAACAGCGATTCGACGTGTTGACCACGCCCAACACCCACGACATGCACGTCTACAGCATCGACAGCTTGGCCATGCTCAAACAAGCCGACGCCACCGCTCGCTCCCCCATCGCGGTGGCTGACTTGTTGACAGCACCAGACGCGCAATACGCCTACAACAACGCCAAAGGCTCTGCGCCGGTGCGCCATGACATTGACCCGCAACGCCTGACGCCGAGCGCGCAGAGGTCATGGCGCGACTTTGCTGCCACGCCGCATCACCGATTGCCCAGCTTGGCCCATCGCATGGCCGCGACCGAGTCCATCAAGGACGCGGTGGCCAAACTGGTGTGGCAGTTCACAAACGGCATTCAAACCAACACCGCGCTCACACAGCGTCGCCTCGCCGCGGCCGTGCGAGCACCCGACCCCTTGAAACACAAGGACTGATCATGCGCAGCCTGCTCATCGTCGACGACGACCAAAAAACCCGTGAACTGTTGAAAGCCTACCTGGAAAAACAGCAATACGAGGTGTTCACCGCACACGACGGAGCCTCCTTCATCGCCGAATTTGAAAAGCGGCAACGTGACTTGAGCTTGGTCATTCTGGACGTCATGTTGCCCGATACCGATGGCTTTCAACTCTGCCAACGCGTGCGCAGTGCCTCCGATTTACCGATCATCATGTTGACCGCCAGTGCCGACGACACCGACCGCATCGTCGGCCTCGAATTGGGCGCGGACGACTACATCGCCAAGCCTTACAACCCCCGTGAGTTGCTGGCGCGCATCAAAGCCATCCACCGTCGCACCAGCGCCCATGACAGCCCTGGTGCAGCCAGGTACTACCGGTTTCTGGGCTACACACTGGACACCACCTCACGCGTCTTGACCGACGCACAAGGCGAACCCGTCACCCTCACCTCCATGGACTTTGATTTGCTGCGCTTTTTTGCCGAGCACGCGGGCGAGACCTTGGATCGCAGTCGCCTGATGGAACAGACCCGCGGACGCGATCTTGGCCCCATGGACCGCTCACTGGATGTGCAAATTTCGCGTCTGCGCCAACGCCTCAATGACGACGGCAAACAGCCCAACATCATCAAGACCGTGCGCGGCAGCGGCTATGTCTTTGCGGTGGAAGTTCAGGCCGACGGCGATCACTGATGCGCACGCGCCTGCGTCAATTGCTGCCCAACAGCTTGCAGGGGCGCATCGTCATGCTCATGGCGGTTTCGGTCGCCCTGGCGCAGGTGGTGGGCACCTATTTGTGGGCGCACCAAATCATCCACAGCGCGTTGATTGACGCACAAGTTGCCGCTCGAAGCATTGCCACCAACGCTGCGGGAACCTTGCGGTTCTTCAACGACCTGCCCGAACAATACCGCCCCATCTTGGTCGAGCAACAGCGCGCCATGGGCGGTTCGCGCTTTCTCATCAGTGCCAATACCCGCCCGGTGGACTTGCCGCCATTTGAAGCCACCGCCTTGACGCAAGCCGTGGTGGATGTCGTTCAGGAATCGCTGGCGACCTCTTTGCCCAAG
>JALRFN010000024.1 GCA_023268425.1 Burkholderiaceae bacterium
ACGGCGACGTGGTCACCGAACGTCACCGCCACCGCTACGAGGCCAACGTCAACTACCTCGGCCAACTGCGCGAGGCGGGTTTGGTGATCTCGGCGTTGACGCAGCGCGAAAAATTGACCGAGATCGTCGAGTTGCCGCAAAGCGTGCACCCCTGGTATGTGGGCGTGCAGTTCCACCCCGAATTCAAGTCCACCCCCTGGGACGGTCACCCGCTGTTCAACGCCTTTGTCAAAGCCGCGGTGGACAAGCGCCAAACCAAGGCCTAAAGAAAGCAAGCCATGCAGTTGTGCGACTTCCCTGTTGGCCTGAATCAGCCCTTTTTCTTGATCGCGGGCACCTGCTCCATCGAAGGGCTGGAGCTGTCTTTGGAGGTCGCCGGTCAACTCCAAGAAGCTTGTAAGCCCTTGGGCATCCCGCTGATTTACAAAGGCTCGTTCGACAAGGCCAACCGCTCCTCGGGCAACAGCCAGCGCGGCGTGGGCATGGACAAGGGTTTGCAAATTTTGGACGAAGTGCGTCGCCAAACCGGTCTGCCCATCTTGACCGATGTGCACGACATCGAGCAAATCAAACCCGTGGCCGACGTGGTTGACGTCTTGCAAACACCGGCCTTTTTGTGCCGCCAGACGGATTTCATTCGTGCCGTGGCGCAAAGCGGCAAGCCGGTGAACATCAAAAAAGGCCAATTCCTCGCGCCTTGGGACATGAGCAACGTCATCGCCAAGGCCCGTGACGCGGCACGCGAAGCCGGTTTGTCTGAGGACCGCTTCCTGGCTTGTGAGCGTGGCGTGAGTTTTGGCTACAACAATTTGGTCGCTGACATGAGCAGCCTGGCGGAAATGCGCAAAAGCGGCGCCCCGGTGGTGTTTGACGTCACGCACTCGGTGCAAAAGCCCGGCGGTTTGGGCGCCAGCAGCGGCGGCGCGCGCGACATGGTGCCCGTGCTCGCCCGCGCAGGTGTCGCGGCGGGTGTTGCAGGCTTGTTCATGGAAACCCATCCGCGCCCCAACGAGGCCTGGTCCGACGGCCCCAACGCCGTGCCTTTGAAACACATGAAAGCGCTGCTGAGCACCTTGGTCGAATTGGACCGCGTGGTCAAAGCCCAAGCCCTGCTGGAAGACGACTTTCAAGCCTAAGCCCACCACACACGGAGAGCCCCACATGAGTGCCTACATTGTTGCCAGCGTCGATGTGACCCACCCCGAGCAATACGAGGAATACAAAAAGTGGTCCAGCCAAGCCATTCAAGAGTTTGGCGGCAAGATTCTGGTGCGCGGTGGTGCGGTAGAGGTTTTGGAAGGCGACTGGAACCCGGGTCGCACAGTGATTGTCGAGTACCCCGATGTGGCCACCGCCAAGGCGTTCTACAACAGCGAGACCTACGGCAAAGGCCGCGCCGCTCGGGCGGGTGCCGCGATCATGCGCATGGTCGTGATCGAGGGCGCATGAGCCTGCTGCGCGCCACGGCGATCATGGTGTTTCCACCGCTGCTGGTGGGCATGCTGACACTGGCTATGGTGCGTGCGATGAATGCTTCGGCCTACCCGTCTGATGACTGGGTGGCAATTTTTCTGGCCATGATGCTGGGCGCAATGACCTGGATTGGCTGCTGGACTTGGATACGGATTCAATTGAGAAAAGAGGAAAACACATGAGTGCAATCGTTGATATCGTTGGCCGCGAAGTGCTGGACAGCCGGGGCAACCCCACCGTCGAATGCGACGTCTTGTTGGAGTCCGGCGTCATGGGCCGCGCGGCCGTGCCGTCTGGCGCGTCGACCGGCTCGCGTGAGGCCATCGAGCTGCGCGACGGCGACAAGAGCCGTTACCTGGGCAAAGGCGTGTTGAAAGCCGTGGAGCACATCAACACCGAAATCTCCGAAGCGGTGTTGGGTTTGGACGCCTCCGAGCAAGCCTTCTTGGACAAAACCTTGATTGACTTGGACGGCACCGAGAACAAAAGCCGTTTGGGCGCCAACGCCATGTTGGCCGTCTCTATGGCCGTGGCCCGCGCGGCGGCCGAAGAAGCCGGCTTGCCCCTGTACCGCTACTTCGGCGGCATGAACGGCAACCAATTGCCCGTGCCCATGATGAACGTGGTCAACGGTGGCGCGCACGCCAACAACAACTTGGACTTGCAAGAGTTGATGATCATCCCCGTGGGCGCACCGTCGTTCCGCGAGGCCCTGCGTTGGGGCGCTGAGGTCTTCCACGCGCTGAAGAAAATCATCCATGACAAAGGCATGAGCATCGCCGTGGGCGACGAGGGTGGTTTCGCGCCCAACGTTGACAGCCACGAAGCCGCCATTCAAATGATTTTGCAAGCCATTGATGCCGCTGGCTACAGCGCAGGCGAGCAGATTGCGCTGGGTTTGGACTGCGCATCCAGCGAGTTTTACAAAGACGGCAAATACGTCCTCGAAGGAGAAGGCGGCCTGCAGCTCGACGCCGCAGCGTGGACCGACATGCTGGCCAGCTGGGTGGACAAATACCCCATCATCAGCATCGAAGATGGCATGGCCGAGGGCGACTGGGACGGCTGGAAGCTGCTGACCGAGCGCTTGGGCGAGAAGGTGCAATTGGTGGGTGACGACTTGTTTGTCACCAACACCAAGATCTTGAAAGAAGGCATCGACAAGCGCATTGGCAACTCCATCCTGATCAAGATCAACCAGATCGGCACCTTGACCGAGACCTTTGCCGCCATCGAAATGGCCAAGCGCGCGGGCTACACCGCCGTGATCAGCCACC
>JALRFN010000122.1 GCA_023268425.1 Burkholderiaceae bacterium
AGCCAAGGCCGCTTTCACGTCCATGAGGTTTTCTGGCTTGCTGGGGTCAGGGTGGTGGTTGGGGAAGTTGCCGTCGACCTCGCAATACAAGGTCTCCAAGCCAGCGCCCAACGCACGCAAGATGTCTGGCGCACTGGCGCCGGCTACGCCGTTGCCTGCATCGACCACCAACTTGATGGGGCGACTGAGATGCACATCCCCAACGATGCGCTGCAAGTAATCGGCACCAACGTCTTGCTGGCGCACCTGGCCAAGCGTTGACGCTGCAGGAGTGCCTTGATCCATGCGCTGGCGCAGGCGCTGAATGTCGTCGCCATAAATGGCACGCCCAGCCAGAACCATTTTGAACCCGTTGTAATCCTTGGGGTTGTGGCTGCCCGTGACTTGAATGCCGGTATTGGTCAGCGTACTGGCCGCGAAATACAACATGGGGGTGGTCACCATACCCACATCAATCACGTCGACCCCGCCTTGCGTGAGGCCTTGAATCAAAGCCTGCACCAGCATTGGCCCGCTCAAGCGGCCATCGCGACCGACCGCCACGCTGCGCACGCCCTGGGCCAATGCCTCGGCGGCGAATGCACGGCCTAAGGCCTGGGCGAAACCAGCGTTCAAGGCGCTGGGCACCACACCGCGAATGTCGTAAGCCTTGAAACTGGAAGGGTCGAAAGTCATGCGCGGTCTTTGCAGTTTTGAAAACCTTTGATTTTACGCAGCGCAATGGTGCGCAGCCGATACACTGCCCCTCAACGAAAGCCACGCATGACCCAAGCCACAAGCCGTTCTCGCCATTGGTTGATTGACTTCCTCACCTTGAGCGCCATTTGGGGCTCATCGTTCATGTTCACGCAGATCGGCGCGCTCGACCTGGGTGTGGTGCCAACCACCTTTGCCCGCGTCGGCATCGCCAGTTTGTTCTTGCTGCCCCTGCTGCTCATCAAAGGCCAAGGCGCGGCCTTGCTGCGCGTTTGGCGCCCGGGCATGGTCTTGGCGCTGTTCACCTCCGCCTTGCCATTTCTGGCCTACGCGGTGGCACTGCAACACATCAGCACCAGCACCGCCGCAATTGTGAATGCCACCACCCCTTTGTTTGGGGCCACGATTGCTTGGCTGTGGCTGCACGAGCAACTCAACACCACCCGAGTGCTTGGCTTGGCGCTGGGTTTTATCGGGGTTTGTGCCCTGGTGATCAGCAAGTCATTGGGCACGGACCATTGGGCCAGCGATTTGGGGGGTACTTTGGTGTGCTTGCTGGCGCCACTGTGCTACGGCATTGCGGCCAGCTTCAGTCGCCGGCACATGCCACAGGTTACGCCGCTGGTGACGGCAAGCGCCAGCCAGGTCGGCTCCACGCTGTGGCTGCTGCTGCCTGCGCTGTGGACATGGCCCACGCACGCCGTGGCCTGGTCCACTTGGGCAGCCATGGGCGCGCTGGGCATTGTGTGCTCGGGCGTGGCCTACATCTTGTTTTTCCGCATCATCAGCATCGCCGGCGCTGCAAAGGCGCTCACCGTGACTTTTGCGGTGCCCGTGTTTGCCCTGCTTTACGGGGTGAGCCTGCTGGGCGAAAACATCTCTGGCGCGGCCTTGGCCAGCGCCAGCATCATCATCGCGGGCATTGTCTTGGCCACAGGCCTTTGGACACCCAAAGCGCGCGCCTGAGTGTGTTTCACTTAGCTTTCGAAGTGTTCGAAGCAGTAGTTGGTGGCCGCCACGTAGCCACTGGGGCTGCCGCAGTCAAAACGCTCACCCTTGAACTTGTAGGCCATCACACAACCTGACTGCGCTTGGCGCATCAAGGCATCGGTGATTTGCACCTCGCCACCTCTGCCGGGTGGCGTGTCGCGCAGCACATCAAAAATATCAGGCGTCAAGATGTAGCGCCCGATGATGGCCAAATTAGACGGCGCGTCCTCTGGCTTGGGCTTTTCCACCATGGTGTGCACGCGGTAGATGTCTTCACGAATCATTTCACCCGCGATCACGCCGTAGCGGTCGGTTTGATCCATGGGCACTTCCTCGATGGCCACAATCGAACAGCGGAACTGGTTGTACAACCCGATCATTTGCGCCAGCACCCCGTCACCACCGAGGTTGATGCACAAGTCATCAGCCAGCACCACCGCAAACGGCTCATCGCCAATCAGGGTCTGTCCCGTCAAAATCGCGTGCCCCAAGCCCTTCATTGCGGTTTGGCGGGTATAGGAAAACGTGCAGGCATCAATCAACTTGCGCGTGCCTTCGAGATACCGCTCTTTGCTGGTGCCTTGAATCTGGTGCTCCAGCTCGTAGCTCACATCAAAGTGGTCTTCCAGCGCCCGCTTGCCGCGCCCGGTGACGAAGGCCATCTCGGTCAGACCCGCATCGTGCGCTTCCTCCACCCCGTATTGAATCAATGGCTTGTTGACGATGGGCAGCATTTCTTTGGGCATCGCCTTGGTGGCCGGCAAGAAACGCGTGCCGTAGCCCGCAGCGGGAAACAAACATTTTTTGATCATGGCTTTAAAACGAAACAGCGCGACGCCAGTTCGCGCTTGAAATGACAACAAACATTGGCACTATAACCACGCAAGGTGACGTTTCATTGCACACGACACCAAAACAAAAGCCCGAGCAACTTGCGCTGCTCGGGCTTTGATTTTTTTGGCGGAGTGGACGGGACTCGAACCCGCGACCCCCGGCGTGACAGGCCGGTATTCTAACCAACTGAACTACCACTCCGCGTGGCTCAACT
>JALRFN010000179.1 GCA_023268425.1 Burkholderiaceae bacterium
TGTGGCTCAACGAAGGCGGCCAGTCGGTGGCGGGGGCGGCCATCGACCAATTGATTCGCCTGCACCCCGCGCGCGCTCAGGCCCAGCAAAGCGCCGATCAAGCCGAGTGCGCCATGCCCAATTGGCTCAGTGCCGAGGCCAGGCGTTTGGCGGGCGATGGCGACGTGGCCGACTTGGCGCGCGGCCTGCATGTGGTGCCGGAGTTCCTGGGCAACCGCGCGCCGCACGCCGAGCCCAACACCCGTGCGCTCATCGCCGGTTTGGGCATGCATGACGACGTGACGCAATTGGTCGGTTTGTATGTGGCCGGCGTGTTGGGCTTGGGCTATGGCTTGCGGCAAATCGTGCGCGCCCAAGCGCAAGCGGGGGTGGTGGTGCAGCACATCGTCATCAGTGGCGGTGCGGGGCGCTCAGACACCGTGCGTCAATTGCTCGCTGACGCCACCGGTTTGCCGGTCTTGGTGCCGCGCAGCGACGAGCCCGTGCTGCTTGGCTCGGCCGTTTTGGCGGCGGTGGCGGCAGGCCTCTACCCCGACCTGAACGCCGCCATGGCGGCCATGACGGCGGTGACGCGGCGCTTCGACCCTCAAAGCACCATGCGCGATCGCCACGCGCAACGCTTCGCACTGTTCGAGCGCTGGCAGGCCTTGGCCATTGAGGCCGCGCAAGTCGCGGCATGAAGCCCCTGCGGCAAGACCTTCCAGCCCTGCTGTGGGACGTGGACGGCACACTGGCCGACAGCGAGCCGGTGCACGAGCGCTCATTCTTGGACGCCGCCCAAGCCCTGGGCTTGCGCTTGCCGAGCGATTTTCACGCCAACCTGTTGGGCCAAAGCGAGGAAGCCACGCACGCCATCTTGGTGCGCGATCACGGGTTGAAGCTGGATTTGGCGGCCTGGGCGGCGCGCCGCCACGCGGCGTACTTGCGCCGCATCGACGAGGTCAAACCGCATCCAGCCGCCTGGGCGACCCTGCGTTTGGCGGCCCGACTGGGCCTTGCGCAAGCCTTGGTGTCGAACTCGCCGCGCCAGATTGTTGAGGCCAACTTGCATCAACTCGGCCTGCGAATGCCCCAGCGCCTGGTCATCTCGCGCGACGACGTGCAACGCGGTAAACCCGACCCCGAACCCTATGCATTGGCGCTGAGCCGCTTGGGTGTTTCTGCAAATGTGGCAGTCGCCATTGAAGACAGCGACAGCGGTCGCATGTCGGCAGAGGGGGCGGGTCTTGCCGTTTGCTTGATGAATCATGTCTCTCCGCGAAGTTCAGTTTTGAGATTAAGGGACTTGGAGTCGTTACTGATTGAGAAGACGAGCCCTTGATTTGGCTCGGGGCCTCATTGATGTCTGCGTGTCCCATCGGCATTGCGGCTGCGGCTTGGTCATTGGAGAGGAAGCCGATCTCTCGCTGTGATTGCACCGCTCGGCCATCGCCCCATGGATGCTGCGCAGCACAGGGGTGTGACAATGTCGTTTTGGCATGCTCTGGGGCTTGATCATGCGCTTAAGCGGGCTGTTGCTGGGTTGGATGCTTGGGGTGGGCAGTGCGATGGCATTCGCCGCGCCAGCTGTGCCCGCACAGGTCGCGAGCGATGTGGCACCGCTGGGTTTGACTTTGCAAATTTGGCGAAGCGCCGAGGCTCGTGCACCAGCGGTCTTGGTTTTGCATGGCTGTGGCGGCGTGGGGGCGCACGACCGCGAATGGGCTCAACGTTTGCAGGCTTGGGGTTACACGGCGGTGGTGGTGGACTCGTTTTCTGGTCGCACGTCGGATAACGTGTGCTTGCGGCGCAGCGTGTCACCGCGCCAGCGCGCGCAAGACGCGCAAGAGGTGGCGGCGTGGGTCAAACAGCAGCCATGGAGCGATGGGCGTGTGGCGGCGGTGGGCTTCAGTCACGGTGGTTTGAGCCTGTTGATGGCGGCGGCGTCCAAAGGTGTTGCCCCTGACTCTCGTCAGGCCTTGGATGCGGTCGTCGCCTATTACCCCTTGTGCCTTTCAGCGCAGGCTTATCCCTTCGAGCGCGATGTGCCTTTGCAAATCCACATCGGTCAGATCGACGATTGGACGCCTGCTCAGCGGTGTCCAGACTTGGTGCAGCGTTGGCACATGAGCGACCAATATTTTGAATATGAGGCTGCGCACCACGGCTTTGACCGCAAGGCCGTGGACCGCTTGGTGAGGGGGCGAGGTGGCCTGCATGTGTTGCGCTCCAAGCCGGATGCGGCAGCTTTGTCGTTTGAGCGTGCGCAGGCTTTTCTGGACGAACACTTGCACTGATGTCGCCCAATGCAATTCAAGGCTGGCGTTGTGGCGGCGGTGCCTCCTGGCGGCGCGCCATCGCGCATGACCACAGCGCCATCAGCCACGCGACCAACAAAATGCCCGTCATCAAGCTCAGCAACAACTGAGCTGCCCAGGGGCCCTGAACCACGGCCCCTGTGATGGTGGTCAGCACGGCCCCTGTGGCCATGCTCAACGCGCCAGAGAGGCCGGCAGCGCTACCCGCCAGTTTGGGTTCGACGGTCATGGTGCCTGTTTGGCTGCTCGGAAAGGAAATGCCGTTGCCCAGCCCTGCAAATACCGTTGAACCAAAAATCACCCAGGGGTTGACCCAGCCCAACCAGCTCAGCGCACAGCCCACTGCGAGGCCCGCCAAGGCGACGCTGCGCCCGGCGATCATCATGGTGGTCAAGGCGTGGTGTTTGGAGCGCCAGCCCGCGATGAAGCTGCCGACAAAAAAGCCCATGGAGATGGTCCCCATCAGCATGCCCACTTGTGCTTGTGGCAAATGCAAAATTTGGCCAGCCACCCATGGCATGCCACTGACGAACACATAAAACGCGTTGACCGAGAACGCAATGCACAACGCGAAACCCCAAAAACGTGGGGCCTTCAACAACTGCGGGTACATGTGCCATTGGGCGCGCATGCTGGTACTGCGTTGGTGGTGGGTTTCGTGCAGATCGCGCCAGCACCAGAGCAAGAGTACGGCGCCTAAAACGGCATACAGCCAAAAATTGGCACGCCACCCTGCCCATTGCGCCAGGCCGCCACCAATGCTCGGCCCCAAGATGGGCGCAATCGCCATGGCCATGCTGACGTAGCCCTGCATGGATGCGCCTTCTTGCACCGACGTTGTGTCCCGAATGATGGCCCGTGGCAAGACGTTGCCCGCGACGATGGCGCCTTGTGCCACCCTAGCGACCAAAAATACCCAGACATCACCGGCGGTCGCTGCAGCCACAGAGGCCAGCACGAACAAAAGCAGCGAAGTCAGCAGCACGGGCCGCCGCCCGTAGCGGTCGGACAGTGGGCCCACCAGCAACTGGAGCGCCGCGGTGAGCGCCAAGTAAGCCGAAACCGCCAAAGTCACTGTGGCGTAGGGCACCTGAAAATCCAAGGCCATCGCAGCCATGGCGGGTGCAAACATGTTCATCGACAAAACCGCCAGGCCGCTGAGCGTGATCAAGGTGATGAGCTTGGGCCGAGGCTGCTGGGCGGTCATGTTGTGTGGCAGGAGGTGGGCAAGCGCGGGTTGTAGCACCATTGCCAAGCGCCCCCTTGTTTGTGAGGGACAGGGGGGTGCGACTGCGCAAGCTTTGCTATTGGCCTCACTGGGTCGGTTTGCGCAGCGCAACAAAAAAGCCGCTGGCCTTGGGGGTGAGAGGATTCGAAAAACAACTATAAATATATGATTAATAGAAATAAATTTTTGTACATATCTTTCTTGTTCCCCGATCTGTTCCCCGGTTTATGTGTAGCTAACACCGTTCGCGCTGCTCGCCGGACAAACTATTTGGCACCCACCAAAAGGTCACAAGGCATTGCAATGCCTAAATACTACCCGAAGGTAGCCTGATCCCAGAAAGCTCCTCAAAGAGCGCCACAGCCTTCTCCGAGGACCCTGGTGTCGCCCTCTTTGCCCTCAAACTGGAGGTAGCCGTTCTTCCGCAGGACGGTCAGCCGACGGTGGACCGTAGCCGATGAACCTTGACGCTACAGGCCCATCGCACCCATGACGGTGTGCGGGATTGCTGAGCGCAGGCCGATTGCCAATGCAACACGACGCCGAGAAACCTACCTGTCCCCCAATGAGCGACACTGCTTGATTAACGCCATGCCAGAGGACATCAAGCCAATGGCGCGAGCAATGACGCTACTGCCCTTTCGTCCCTCAGTATTTGCCAACCTGACTGTCGCCGACTTCGATGAACGGCAGTCAACACTGCATGTGGAAAAAGACTAAAAATCGAAAGACCGCAAAGTTCCAATGCCCAAAGATACCGCCATGCTTTTTCGGCAAGCATGCAAGGACAAACCACCTGGCACCCCGATATTCCAGGATGCTAGAGGCA
>JALRFN010000192.1 GCA_023268425.1 Burkholderiaceae bacterium
CGTTGGACGTTCCGGTGATCGCGGCGGGCGGCATCGGCACCGCCGACGATGTGCAACAGGCCATGGCGCTCGGCGCTGAGGCCGTTCAAGTGGGCACGGCCTTTTTGTGTTGCGACGAGGCCAAGACCGGGGCACTGCATCGCGCCCGCCTGATGGACTTGGACGCCCCCACGGCGCTGACCAATCTGTTCTCCGGCGGCTTGGCGCGTGGGCTGTTCAACCGCTTGATCCGCGAGCAAGGCCCTGTGTCGCCGCATGCGCCGCCATTTCCGCTGGCTTCAGCCGACTTGGCCCCGCTGCGCGCCGCAGCCGAAGCTCAAGGCTTGGATGACTTCACCCCACTGTGGTCGGGCACCAATCGCCGTGGCTGCATCGCCGCCCCGGCGGCAGAAGTGGTGGCCCGCTTGATGGCCACCACGGCGTGAATTGGTGCGAAGACCAGCTGCGCACCACACGCAAGGCGAGCACGCCTCATTCGCTCAAAAACGCCAACAAGTCTTCGATGCCTTGCTGGGTCACTGCACGATCTGACCGCGCATAAACCTTGCACCCCTTGCCCTTGCAAGCAATGCGCTCATACCAATCTTGGTTGCGGGATTGGTCCCAGGCGTGCGTGGCTTTGGGGTAGACCTTGTAACTGAACATGTGCCGGTCGACGCTTTCGGGCAAAGCGGACACAAATTGTTCGCAGGTAGACGCGTCGTTGTCGTCGTAATCGTCCTGGCCCGCGACAAAGAAGCGCACCTGCTTGGCGCTCCAGAGCTCAAATAAATCACCTGGCAGCAGCGGGTTGCTCAGTTTAGGCGGCAGACGACCCTGCATCGATGCCAGCAAGGTCCAACACACCGGGTAAAGCGGCGCCGCTTTCACAAAACCAAAACGCCCTTCGTTGTAGCGTTGTTTGGCCCATTCAGTGGAAGCATAAATCGCCAACCAACTGCCGTACGACAGGCCCAACACCGACACGCGCTGCGGGTCAACACCCATTTCGTCCACCGCGTAACGCAAGGCACCAAACGCTTGACCCAAGTGGTCAAGCGAGTTGCGCATTTGGCGCAAATCGAACATGCGCGGTGCGATGGTTACATAACCTTGCGCGGTCAGCGCTTCAGCATATTGCCGAGTGGTGCCCATGCGCCAGCCCCCCGCGTGATGCAACAACACCACCGCAGGCGCCCCTTTCGTCTGCTCAGGCGCATCCACTTCAGCTTCCACTTGTGCCGTATGGCCTTGGGCATCGACGTAGTCGAAGGACACCACCTCGCTGGCTGTCGCCATCGCGCACAGTGCGCCGGCCCAAATCAAGACCACCGCACGTGCCAAGGCCTTGAGGTGCTTGTATGTGTTTTGCATGAATCTCTCCTGTTGGCGCCCCATCAATATCGATATAAATATTAAATGCAAGCACAATCGAGCGCGATCACCAGCAAGACCCAGCCATGTTGAGCCAAGACGACCGTTGAAGGTGTGCACTGTCAAAAGCCCATGCCCGGCAAGGAGACGCTCAGCACGCACGCGCATGCCCAACGCCCTCACCGGCGCGGAATCAAGCCCAATACCAAGGCCGTACCGACCAAGACAATCGCGCCGCCGATGACGATTTGCAAAGTGATGGCCTCACCCAAGTAAAAGGCCCCTGAGACCAGCGCCACCACTGGGCTCAAAAAGGTCACCGACATGGTGGGCACGGTGCCGATGCTGCGCAGCAAGCGGAAGTACAGCAACATGCCCCCGGCCGAGCTGGCACAGCCCAGGAACACCAGCTCGGTCCACGCGCGAGTGCTGGGCGCGGTTTCGGGCCACTGCATCAAGGCCAGCGGCAAGACCGCCAGCATCGCCACCAGGGTGTTGGCAGCGGTGACCACCACGGGGTCGACGTCACGCAAGCGCAAACGCGTGTAGTTGGCGGCAAAGGCCCACAACAGCGAAACAATCAACATCAGGCCGACGGCGATCAAGCCGCCATCGGCCATTGAGGCATTGCCCCAAACCAGCACCACCACGCCCGCAAAGCCAATCGCCAGTCCCACGCCACGCAAAAAGCTCATGCGCTCGCCGACCCAAAAGGTCGCCACGATGGCCCCGAACAAAGGCGCGGTGGCGTTCAAGATCGCCAACAAGCCCGCGCCCAAGTACTGCGCGCAATAGCCAATGATCAAAAACGGCGCCGCGGTGAAGGCCAGACCCAGCAAGGCAAAGCGGTGTTTGTGCTGCCAAAGCGCCGGCAAACCACCGCGCATGAGCATCACCGGCACCAGCAAGCACGAGGCAATCGCAAAACGCAAAGCGACCAAGGGCAAGGGCCCAAATTCGGGCACCGCCGCACGGGTGAACAGGTAAGCCGAGCCCCACAAGATGGAGAGCAACAACAATTCGGGGATGGCGCGTAAGGACATGTCAAAACAATAACGGCTGAGGCGCTGCGGCGGCTTACAAGCGTGGGCCCAACTGGCGCACGGGCGACAGTTCACCGCCGCCACCCATCACGGCCCACTGACCAAGTGTCGGCTGGTGACGCCCGAGCAAGCCGCTTAGCCGTTTGCGCCTTGACCTCGGGGCCTTCCACATGGCCTTCGGGAACGGCCTCAGGCCACCCCCTTGCCCTGCCCTTGCCAGTGCGGCGCGCGCAACACGTTTTTCAAGACCTTGCCCGCAGCAGACAGCGGCAAGGCCTCGACGATCTCCATGCTGCGAGGGCACTTGTAGCCCGCGATGTGTTGGTGGCAGTGCGCGGCAATCGCCTCCAGCGTCACCGTTTGCCCCGCTGCCGGCACGATGACGGCGTGCACACGCTCACCCCAACGCGCATCAGGCACACCGATGATGGCGCACTGCGAGACCTCGTGCAGTTGCGTGACCACGCTTTCTACCTCTGCCGAGTACACGTTTTCGCCGCCGCTGACGACCATGTCTTTGATGCGATCCACCACATAAAGAAAGCCGTCTTCGTCGAAATAGCCGGCATCGCCAGTGTGCATCCAACCGCCGCGCAGCGCCTCGGCGGTGAGTTCAGGCAAGTTCCAGTAACCCATCATCACCATCGGCCCGCGCGCGCAAATCTCGCCCACTTGTCCAACCTGCAACTCGCGGTCCTGCTCATCCACGACCCGCACTTCAGCGATCAGCATCGGTCGCCCCGCCGAACGCAGGCGCTGTGCGCGCTTGGGGTTGGGCAAGTGTTCTTCGGGTGTCAACATGGTGATGGTTGGTGACAACTCGGTCATGCCGTAGGCTTGGCTGAACTGCACCTGCGGGAAAGCGGTCATGGCCCGCTCCAGCAGCGTCGGGTCGATGGCTGCGGCGCCATAGGTGATGGAGCGCATGCTGCTGGTGTCGCGGCGCGCAAAGTCCGGGTGGTCGATGACGCGGCGGATCATGGTGGGGACCAAAAACATGTCGGTGATGCCGCAGGCCTCAATGGCCTCAAGCACCGCGCCTTCGTCAAAGCCCGGCAGAAACACCTGCTGCGCTTGTTGACGCAGCATGCGCAACGAGGTGCCCAAGGCCGCGATGTGAAACAGCGGTGCAACCATCAGCGCCCGGCCGTGCATGGGCCGAGGCGACATGGCGATGGACCCCAAGGTGGCGACGTACAAATTGGCGTGCGACAACATCACGCCCTTGCTCTTGCCTGTCGTGCCGCCGGTGTACATGATCATCGCCAAATCGCCATCCCTGCCCCCATGATCCTGGGCAGGCGCGTGGGTAGCCCACAACTCACGCAGGCTCAACATGCCCTCTGGCGTCACACCCGAGCCGCAATAAATCAAGGTTTGCAAAGAGGTGCTGACGCCGCGCAGCGCTTGCGCCGTGGCCACGAAGGGCTCGTCGACCAACAAGATGCGGGTCTGGGAGTCGTCCAAGGCATAGGCGATTTCGGCCACAGACCAGCGCACGTTGACGGGGTTGATGACCCCTCCCGCCCACCAAGTCGCCCACATGAACAAGGGGTACAACAAGCCGTTGGGCGCCAACATGCCGACGCGGTCGCCCGCTTGCAGGCCGTGCGCATGCAGGGCCGCTGCCAAGCGCGCCGAACGTTCGTGCAAGTCGCCATAGGTCCACACCTCAGCGCCTTGGCGCAAGGCCGGACGTTGGGCAGCCTCGCGCACACACTTGCGCAACATCTGGGTCAAAGCCATGTTCATGGTTTGCCCTCGTCTCAGCGCGCTGCGGCCATCAAGCCCATCTTGCGGGCGATGACCATCAACATGACCTCGTCGGCGCCGCCCGCGATCGACGCCACCCGGTAGTCGCGAAACGCCCGGCCCGCGCGGTTGTGCCAGGTGTAGCCCATGCCGCCTTGAAACTGCACACACCAATCGGCAATCTCGCGGCCCAGGCGGCTGGCCTTGAGCTTGGCCATGGAGGCCAGCTCCACCACATCTTCACCGGCCAGATAGGCCTCAGCAGCCTGATACACCAGTGCGCGTGTCGCCGCCCACTCGGCCTTCAACTCGGCCAGCTTGTACTGAATGACTTGGTTGTTCAGCAGCGCTTGCCCAAAGGCTTGGCGCTGCTTGAGGTATTCGACGGTGTCGTCAATCAACTCAATGGCTGCAATGCGCCGCGCGGCGCCGTCCAAGCGCTCCTCTTGGAACTGTTGCATTTGGTAGATGAAGCCCATGCCCTCTTCGCCAATGCGGTTGCGCACGGGCACCCGCACGTCGTCAAAAAACACCTGCCCGGTCTCCGAAGACCACATGCCCATCTTTTTGATCTTTTGCACCGTGATGCCCGGGCGCAGTTTGCCGTGCTCGCGCAGCGGCACGATGATCAGCGACTTGTTCTTGTGCACCGACCCGCTGGAGGTGTTGGCCAACACACAGGCCCAGTCCGCAACCGGCGAATTGGTGATCCACATCTTGGTGCCGTTGATCACGTAGTCGTCGCCATCGCGCCGGGCCGTGGTGTGCACCGAAGCCACGTCCGAGCCCGCACCGGGTTCGGACACGGCGATGCTGGCCACCATGTCACCCGCAATCGCGGGCGCCAAAAACTCGTGGCGCAAAGCGTCAGAGCCGTACTGTGCCAGCGCTGGGGTGGCCATGTTGGCCTGCGCCCCAATGCTCATGCCCACGCCTCCGGCGTGACAATGACCGAAGCCCTCGGCCACCGCCAACGCATAGGAAAAGTCCAGCCCCATGCCCCCAAAAGCCTCTGGCTTGTTGACCCCAAAAAAGCCCTGCTGACCGATCTTCTTGAACAACTCGTGTGCGGGAAAGCCCTCGGCATCCTCCCACTCGTCAACGTAGGGGTTGATCTCGGCGTCGACGAATCGGCGCACAGCTTCACGCATTTGCAAGTGCTCGGGTGTGTACAGCATCTGAGAGTCTCCATTTGTTGTTGTCTTGACGCGCATTTTTGAATCAAGTGCCACCCCCCACTGTCGCGCGCAACACTGCCTGCGGCAGCAAAGCTTGGTTTGATGCCACCTACAGAAACACCAGCACAGCAACACCATGAACACCCCACCCACCATGCAAGCCCTGCGCGTGCACCACTTTGATGGACCAGATGCTTGGCGCTTGGAAAGCGTCGCCACCCCTGCACTGGCAGCCGATCAACTGCTGGTGCGCGTGCTGGCCAGTGGCATTTCCTTTGTCGACCTGTTGTTGGCGCGTGGTGGCTACCAAGTCAAGCCAGACCTGCCCATGACACCGGGGACCGAGTTCTGTGGCCAGATCGCCGAGGTGGGTGCTGCAGTGGCTGGCGATTGGCACCGGGGTCAAATCGTCGCGGGCACTGCGTTTGGTGGCACTTGGGCTGAGTACGTCTTGGCCTCCCCCCAAGCGGTGGTGGCGTTGCCCGAATACAGCGAGCCCGCGCTGGCCTCAGATTTGGGCATCACCGGGGCCACTGCCGTGCACGCGCTGGAAGGTCGTGCACGTGTTCAGCCCGGTGAAACCGTGTTGGTCTTGGGGGCCGCCGGGGGTGTGGGCCTGGCCTGCATCCAAGTGGCCAAAGCCTCGGGCGCTCGCGTGATCGCCTCGGCCAGCAGCGCAGACAAACGCGCCTTGTGCGCGCGCACGGGGGCAGACGCAACCATCGACAGCCGCGACGCGCACTGGCGCGAGACCCTGCGCACGCTCGCCCCTCAAGGCGTGGATGTGGTGGTGGACACCGTCGGCGGTCACATGAGCGAACTGGCGTTTCGCTCACTGGCGTGGAACGGCCGCCACCTGGTGATTGGCTTTGCCGCGGGCGACATCCCTGCCCTGAAAACCAACTTGGCCTTGCTCAAAGGCGCCAGCTTGATGGGCGTGGACATCCGCCAATTCCCTTTGAAAGAGCCGCAAGCCGCGCAGGCCAACTTGCAACGCACTGGGGCGCTGTTTGCCCAGGGGCAGTTGCGCCCCCATGTGGCGGCCAGCGTGGCTTTTCAGGACTGGCGCCAAGCCATCGCATTGGCCCAAGACCCGCAAACCGTGGGCAAAGTCGTCATGCATTGGTGATCATGCATGGGTGAGGCGGCACCTCGGCTGGGGCTTGAGCAGGCTCAGTCGGGCAAGACCGCCGTGGCTTCGATCTCCACCTTGGCACGGTCTTCCACCAAGGCCACCACCTGCACCATGGCCATGGCCGGAAAGTTGCGCCCCAGGTGCTTGCGGTAGGCCTGCCCGACCTCGGCCAAACGGGCCAGGTATTCGTGTTTGTCGGTCACATACCAAGTCAGGCGCACCAGATGTTCGGGTCCCACCCCGGCCTCGGCCAAGACCTCGACGATGTTGGCCAAACACTGGTCGGTTTGCGCGACGAAGTCGTCGCTTTCGAATTCCTGTTGGCCGTTCCAGCCCACATGGCCGCCCAGGTAAATCATGCGCCCCTGGGCCAGCACGCCGTTGGCGTAGCCTTTGGCGGGTTTCCAGTGCTTGGGGTGCAGCAGTTGGTGTGCGTAATCGCTCATGTTCGGGTCTCCCTGTGCTCAATGGCTCTCGCGCAGTCGAAAGCGCTGAATCTTGCCCGTCTGCGTCTTGGGCAGCGCATCAATGAATTTCACCGACCGCGGATACTTGTACGGCGCAATCGTCGCTTTGACGTGGTCTTGCAGCGCCTTCACGGTCTCGTCGCTGGCGGCCACACCCGCTTTCAAGACCACGTGCGCCTGCACGATTTGCCCACGCGCCTCGTCGGCCACACCAATCACCCCGCACTCGGCCACAAAGGGGTGGCGCAACAAAGCGGCCTCCACTTCCGGGCCCGCGATGTTGTAGCCCGCAGAAACAATCATGTCGTCGTTGCGTGCCGCGAAGTGGAAATAGCCATCGGCGTCGCGCACAAAGGTGTCGCCCGTGATGTTCCAGCCGTCGCGCACATAGTTGCGCTGGCGATCGTCGTGCAAGTAGCGACAGCCCGTGGGCCCGCGCACGGCCAAGCGCCCAGGCGTGCCATCGGGCACCGGGTTCATGTCGTCGTCCACAATGCGCGCCTCGTAACCGCTGACGGGACGGCCGGTACACGCCGGATGCGAATCGCCAAAGCGGTTGGAGATGAAGATGTGCAACATCTCCGTGGCCCCGATCCCGTCCAACATCTCTTTGCCCGTTTTGCTTTTCCAGTCTTCGTAAACCGGCGCTGGCAAGGTTTCTCCGGCCGACACCGCACAGCGCAAAGACGACAAGTCGGCTCCGGCGTCCATGGCCTGCAGCATGACGCGATAGGCCGTGGGCGCGGTGAAGCACACGGTGGCGCGGTGGCGCTGGATGATCTCAATCATGTTGGGCGGCGACGCGTCCTCCAACAGCGTGGCCGTGGCGCCAAATCGCAACGGGAACACCGCCAAGCCACCCAAGCCAAAGGTAAAGGCCAAGGGGGGCGAGCCCACAAACACATCGTCGGGTGTGACTTGCAAGACCTCTTTGGCGTAGCCATCGGCAATGACCAAGATGTCGCGGTGAAAGTGCATGGTGGCTTTGGGCTTGCCCGTGGTGCCGCTGGTGAAACCCAACAAAGCCACGTCGTCGCGCCCAGTGCGCACCGCATTGAATTTGACCGGCTTGGACAAGGCCGCACGGTCCAACTCGCTGTCGTGATTGGCCGTACCGTCAAAGGACACCACTTGCTTCAAGAAGGCGGAGCCCACCGCCGCTTGCGCCAACTCGTCCATCATGCGGCTGTCGCACAAGGCCAGCTTGATTTCCGCCATGTCGATGATGGCGCTCAACTCGGTGGCACGCAGCAAGGGCATGGTGTTGACCACCACCGCTCCGGCTTTGGTGGCGGCCAACCAACAAGCCACCATGGCCGGGTTGTTGCCCGAGCGGATCAAAACCCTGTTGCCAGGCTGCACGCCGTAGTCTTGAACCAAAGTGTGGGCCAAACGGTTGGTCCAGTCGGTGAGTTCTTTGTAGGTGCGTTGCCGGCCATTGCCAATCAAGGCCACATGGTCGCCAAAGCCCTTGTCGACCATGGCATCGGTCAAGGCCACGCCCACATTCAGGTATTCGGGGTAAGGAAAGTCCTCCAGCAAAAACTCGGGCCACTGCTCGGGGGGCGGCAAGTTGTTGCGACAAAAGGTGTCCACGTGGGCACTGGGGCCAAGGGCTTGGCGCATGGGCTGTCTCCTGAGGGCTGCGGCGTCACTGCAAGGCTTGCCGCGCAATGATGACCTTTTGAACGTCTGAGGCGCCTTCATAAATGCGCAGCGCCCGAATTTCGCGGTACAGACGCTCGACCACGCTGCCGCTGCGCACGCCATCGCCCCC
>JALRFN010000219.1 GCA_023268425.1 Burkholderiaceae bacterium
TCGAGTTCAACGCCATCAACTTGGCGCTGGACGCGGTCTGGCGCTTTGCGCACATGCCAGAGGCCTATTACCAAGACTGGCTGCTGGTGGCCCACGAGGAGGCTGGCCACTTCGTGATGCTGCGCGATCACCTGCGTGCCATGGGGGGCAGCGACCACGCTTGGGACTACGGCGATTTTGACGCCCACGATGGCCTGTGGGCCATGTGTGAGAAGACCCGGGACGACGTCACCGCGCGCATGGCTTTGGTGCCGCGCACGCTAGAGGCACGCGGGCTGGACGCCACGCCGTTGATTCAAGCCAAACTGGCCAACATCGACGCCGACGACGCCCGCCAGACCATGGCCCACTTGGACATCATCTTGCGCGACGAGATCGGCCACGTGGCGATCGGCAACCACTGGTACGGCTGGCTGTGCGAGCGCCAAGGCCTGGACCCCGTTGCGCACTACCGGGTCTTGGTGGCGCGCCACGACGCACCCCGCCTGAAAGCGCCGTTCAACGAAGCGGCACGCAAAAAAGCCGGTTTCAGCGACGCTGAGTTGAGTTTTCTATTGGGCGCGGGGACCTGAGTCCTCGTCGCCCAGGGGCTGCGGTCGCAGCCTACGGCCACTGCAGCACCCAACGCAAGGCGGCAAAAGACACGCCCGCTTGTTGGCCCTGAGCCTCTTGCCCCCACGTCAACACCCAGCGTGACCACGGCCGCCATTGATAAGCCAGACTGAGGCTCTCGCGGCGCATCCCGGCGTCCTCGACGAAGCCTGCATCCGCGGCGACCAAGCCACTGCCCAGGCCAGACAGCGCAACCTGATGGCTGAGTCGCTCGATGCGCGCCGACAAACGCCAGTCGGCCTGCCATGACCAAGCGCCCTCCAGCCACCAGCCCCGTCCGTCGCCCCGGTAATCCACCGCGCCGTTCTGTGAGCGCAAGCCGCCGCGCTCAAGGCGCCGCCACCCCGCCCATGTCACGCGCAAAGGCCAAGCGCGATCCGCGTTGACGCCATCCCAAACCAGACTCAGGCCCTGCACATCACTGCGACCGGTGAAGCACACCACCTCTTGAAGCGCGGCGTCGCAGGTCGGGGCAATGTGGCTGTGACCTGCCACGCCAAGCACCGACGCGCCCCGATCCCGGGCGCGCTGTGTCAGCCAAAAGCCGTCCGCACGCCAAGGCCCGCGACGCCAACCCAGGTGCAAGGACGGAACGGGCGACGCCGCCCCGTGGCCAGGGAATGCATCGCCTGACCACACCCCGAGGTCCAAGGCCCAGTCGGCCTGCGCACGCTCACCGCGCCAACTCCATTGCAAGCCGTGCTCTGGCATGGCGTGATCCCAAGCCATGCGCTGTGCCAATGGCGGCAAAGCGAAATCGTCAAACACGCCCGCCTGAGCCAAGGCCTCGCCTTGGGCCGGTGTCATCCGGCCCAGGCTCCACCACCACGCGTCACCCTCTGCGGTGTCGCGCCGCCATTGCACCCACGCGTCCTCCCACTCTGGTGGCTCACTGCCGTGCGCAGCCAACTGCACGTAGGCGCCCAAGCTGGGCGTCGCGCGCCAAGCCAACGACGCGCTGGCGTGCTCCATGGACTGACGCTCTGGGGGGTCTCCGGCATCGCCTTGGAGCAAATAGCCAGCCATTGCCGTCGAGGGCAAGTCCCCCCCAACATCGAGGCCCCGCAAAGCCAAGGCAGCGGCCGCATCCCAACCGGGTTCAAGCGGAAGCACATCGCCGGCCTCACCATGCGCCCAAACGCGGGCCGGCATGACCAGCGCACAGGCCAACAGCAATGCACAACAAACACCGACAACACAGCGCTGGTCGCGCGACTGTTCAGGGCGATTCAAAAGGGTTTGCAAAGCGAGGGTCATGTAAGAACTCGTCGTCGGTCAGGGTTTTCAAAAAGGCCACCAAATCGGCTTTGTCTTGCTCAGACAAATCGATGCGGGTGATCAAATCGCTTTTGTTGGGGTTGGCTCGGCCATCGCCTGCGTGGGGCCCGCTGGTGATGTTGCGGCCCCCGGCGGCGTAGATGTTCAACACCTCCTCCAAGGTCGCGACGCTGCCGTCGTGCATGTAGGGGGCGGTCACTTCCACATTGCGCAGGCTGGGGGCGCGAAACCGGCCGCGATCGGTCAACTTGAAGGTGATCTCATACAAGCCTTGGTTGCCCTCAGGGAAATCGCCAGTGCCGCCCACGTTGTAAAGCCCAGTGTTGTGAAACGGCGTGTCCAACACCTGGGTGGACGCGTGCGCCACCTGGTCATTGAAATTGAAACCGCTGTGGCAATGGAAGCACTCGGCCTTTTCACTGTTGAACAAGGCCAAACCCCGCAACTCGGCTGGCGAGAACGACACCGCGCCACGCTGAAACTGGTCAAAACGGCTGTTGCCAGAGATCAGGCTGCGTTGAAAGCTGGCGATGGCCCGCGTGATGTTGCCCCAGGTGATGGGCTCAGCGACA
>JALRFN010000279.1 GCA_023268425.1 Burkholderiaceae bacterium
ACGTAGGGCGCGTTGCCCCCAAACAGGTACGAGTTGGCTTTGAAAGCCGCGTAAACGCGATTGTTATCGCTCATGGATGCGCACACCTCCGTCCCCCTGCAGGGAACATTAGTTGGTTGGAGTGAAACCTCCCGCGACACGGCTGAACCGGTTAGCGGACGCGACTGTGACAAGGAAGGGTCGAGTAGCGGGGCGTATTGTGCCACCCTGGTGCATGGGCGCAAGCCCAATTCGGGTCTGAAATGTCAGTTCGGGGTCAGTCGTTGCGTCCCTGCGTCAACCGCGAGGCGCCGATGGACCTGCACCAACCCACGGCGAGGGTCAGCGTCCCTCGGAAATGGGCAAGTCCGCACCGGCCCCGACTGAAACACCGCCCACCGAGGTGCCCACGCCAACATGGCCGTTGACCTGGCCGCCACTGCCCACGGACACCCCGACCCGACCAAAGGGCCCGATCGGAACAGAAATTTGGGCGCTGGGATTGGCGCACGCGCTGATCGAAATGACCGTGGCCCAGACCAGCAGTGCGGACCAACCCGGCTTATTGCGCATGACGCGGCGACAGGCGTTGAGCGGGGGGAACGGTGCCCGGCTCTTCCATCTCAATCGCCACCTGCGTGCACACCGTTCGACACAAGTTGACGGCCTGCTCACTTTGCACGCGGTAGATGACTTGAGTACCCACCTTGCGCTTGGCCAACACGCCGGCGCGATACAACACATTGAGGTGTTGAGACAAATTCGGTTGCGTGGTTTCGATTTCGGTCAGCAACTCGCTGACCGATTTCTCTTGCCGGCACAGGGCCGACAAGATGCGCAAACGCATGGGGGTGGCCAAAACACCAAACAACTCAGCCGCCAATTCGAACACGCGCGCATCTTCAGCGGCGTACAAGTCGTCCTCAGGAAGGGGAAGCGTGGTGGCCATGGCAAAGCAATCTAGGAATCACAAACGCGCGAATCATAGACTGCTTATATAAGAAAGTACACCCGAGCAAGACGCCGTCCAAGACGGCGTGTCCCCTCAAGCCCCCATGAGGTCTTGGATTTGGCGCAAGGCCGAGGGATCGTCGATGGTGGTCAAGTCGCCCGGGTCTCGCCCTTCGCAAACCGCTTGAATGGCGCGGCGCAGCAGCTTGCCACTGCGCGTCTTGGGCAGCAGCGTCACGAAACGCACGCGCGCGGGGCGCGCCACGGCACCCAACTGCTCATCGACCACCTTCATGATCTGCCCCTCCAAGACGCGTGCACCGTCGGCGGTCTCGGCCAAGCTGGCGTCTTTGAGCACGGCAAAGGCCATGGCGACCTGACCCTTGAGCTGATCAGCGACCCCCACCACGGCGACTTCGGCCACCGCGGCGTGACTGGAGATGCTTTCCTCAATTTCGCGGGTGCCCAGGCGGTGACCCGCGACGTTGATCACGTCATCGGTACGCCCCAAGATGAAGTAGTAGCCATCTTCATCGCGCACCGCCCAGTCGGACGTGGAGTAAATCAAGCGATTGGGCACCGAGCGCCAATAAGAAGACAAAAAGCGCTCGTCATTGCGCCAGACGGTCTGCATGCAACCCGGGGGCAAGGGGCCTTCGATGGCCAACACGCCTTTGCGGTTGGGCTCGTGCAGCTCTTCACCCGTGGCGTCGTCGACCAGTTTCACGTTGTAGCCGTAAACGGGCAGACCTGGCGAGCCAAATTTCGCCGCCTTGGGCTCAACGCCATTGCAAATCGACAAGATGGGCCAACCGGTCTCGGTTTGCCAATAGTTGTCGATGATGGGGCGACCCAGTTCATCGGCAATCCAATTGGCGGTCGGTTCGTCCAGCGGTTCACCCGCCAAAAACAAGGCTTTGAGCGAAGACAAGTCGTGCTTTTTGATGAAAGACGAGTCGTATTTTTTGAGCACGCGCACCGCCGTTGGGGCGCTGAACATGACCGAGACCTTGTACTTCTCGACCAAAGACCACCAAATGGCGGGGTCGGGCCGAATCGGCACGCCTTCGTACATGATGGTGGCCATGCCAGCCAGCAAGGGGGCGTAGATGATGTAACTGTGGCCAACCACCCAGCCGATGTCACTGGTCGAGAAGTAGGTCTCCCCAGGCTGGCCCATGTAGATGTGCTGGATGCTCGCGTTCAAAGCCACCGCATAACCACCTGTGTCGCGTTGCACGCCCTTGGGTTTACCGGTGGTGCCGCTGGTGTACAAGATGTAACTGGGGTGTGTGGCATCCACCCACTCGCAGGGCACTTGCGCATCGGTCAAGGCGGCGCAAGCGCTCGCGTAATCCACATCACGTCCTTCGGTGCGCGGCCACGCGGCCAAGCCACGATCAACCATGATCACGCTATTGGGCTTGTTGCTGGAGAGCTTGATTGCCTCGTCCAACAGGTGTTTGTAGGGCACCACCTTGCCTGCTCGTGACCCAGCGTCAGCGCTGACGATGGCCTTGGGTTCGCAGTCGTCGATGCGACTGGCCAAACTCACCGAAGCAAAGCCACCAAACACCACCGAGTGGATGGCGCCAATGCGCACACAGGCCAGCATCGCAAACGCCGCCTCGGGAATCATGGGCATGTAGATCAACACGCGATCGCCCTTGCCCACCCCTTGCGCACGGAGCACAGCGGCCATGCGCTGCACTTCTTGGTGCAGTTGCTTGAAGGTGTAGACCGTTTCGGTGTCGGTTTCGGTCGAGACGAAAATCAAGGCCGCCTGATCGCCGCGCGCATCGACGTGGCGGTCCACCGCGTTGTAGCAAATGTTGGTTTGCCCACCCACGAACCAACGGGCAAAAGGCGGTTGGTCGTATTGCAAGACTTGGTCAAAGGGGCGATGCCAGTGGATGCCTTTGGCCTGCTCGGCCCAAAAAGCCTCCGGTGCCTCAATCGATTGGCGATGAAAGTCTGCAAACGTCCCCATGTGGTCTCTCCGGTTCTGACATCCCTGGGAAGCGCGTCTGGCCACCCACCCTGTTCAACGGATCATTATGGGAAACCTACTTGCGAGAGTCTGACAGTCGGCACACCCGCTCAACTTTGTCGAGCCGCTTTGACCCAGTTCAAGGCATCAGCAAAAAGGAAATGATCGCAGTCCCCCAACCACTCGTAGGCCACCATCTCGGCCGTGACCAACTCGGCGCCTGCAGAAGCCAGCCGATCCCAGGCCGCGTCGCGTTGGCGCACCTGACAAGAGCCGCTGGCATCGGTGACCACCCAAACGTCCAACTCTTGCTCCAGCAGACCCAAAGCCGTTTGCATCAAACAGATGTGTGCCTCAACACCCGCAATCACCACCGTGTCGCGCGGGGCCTCCACCGGCGGTGCCACTTTGCGCAAGTGCTTGGGCAAACTGCGCGCATTGCCACCGCGCTGGGGAGCGGCGGCTGCACTGGGTGTCAACATATCCAGCAAACCATCCGCGCAGGCGTTGAAATGGCGCTTGTGCAACACCTGATCGCACCAGGGCTGCAGGGCCTCAACCGTTTCACCCAACTTGTCTGGGGTTTGCTCAGTGACGTGGATCGGTACGTCCAAAGCATCAGCCATTTGCGCCAACAAACGCGCCTGACCCAGCACACGCGAGGCCTCATCGATGTGTGGCATCAAGCGCGCCTGGTAATCGACCAAGACCAAGCGGCAGGTTTGCGGGTCCAACAACATGGTTTTCCTTTGTGGTTAATCTTTATCCGTTACGCCACAAGCCAACGCGCACGATTGAATTTCATACATTCATCTTATATAGTGCGCGCATGCGACGTTTTGCTGCTTTGCTCATTGTGACATCAAGCCTGTTGGCCACTTTGGCCCAGGCCGCGCCGTCGACAGCGTTGGACGACTGGCTGGCGCAGAACCAGTTCAGCAACAGCCGCCAACGCATTCAATCCATGGCTTCCGAACTGGCCTTGAGCGCCCTGGGCATGCTGGGTGTGCCTTACAAGTGGGGCGGTAATTCCGCGAAAACGGGCTTGGACTGCAGCGGCTTCGTCAAGGCCGTGTTCAACCAAGCCGCCGGCGTTGAGTTGCCGCGCCGCGCTGCAGAGCAAGCCCAAGCCACGCAAACCATTGACCCGACCGAGCTACAGCCCGGCGACTTGGTGTTCTTCAACACCATGCGCCGCAGCTTCAGCCACGTCGGCATCTACATCGGGGACAACCGCTTCATCCACGCGCCACGCACGGGCGCCGTGGTTCGTGTCGAGAACATGAACCAAAACTACTGGCAATCCCGATTCAACGGCGCCCGGCGCGTCGTGGCCAGCAACTGAGCCGCTTTCGCCCCCAACCAAAACGCCACC
>JALRFN010000289.1 GCA_023268425.1 Burkholderiaceae bacterium
GCACCAATTCAAACCATGTGCGGCCTGCTTCATGTCCGTCACCACTGGTGCCAACAGGTGCGGAATGCCCTCATAAACGCTCATTTCCAGCATCTTGGGGTCAATCATCAGCAAGCGCACATCTTGCGGCTCGGCTTTGTACAGCAGGCTCAAAATCATGGCGTTGATACCAACCGACTTGCCCGAGCCCGTCGTGCCCGCAACCAAGCAGTGTGGCATCTTGGCCAAATCAGCGACCACGGGTTTGCCCACGATGTCTTTGCCCAGCGTCACCGTCAACAAAGACTTGGCATCGTTGTAAACGCTGGAACCCAAAATCTCGCTCAAACGAATGGTCTGTCGCCGCGCATTGGGCAATTCCAAAGCCATGTAGTTCTTGCCTGGGATGGTCTCGATCACCCGAATCGAAACCAGACTCAACGACCTGGCCAAATCGCGCGCCAAATTGACCACCTGCGAGCCTTTGACCCCAGTCGCAGGCTCGATTTCGTAGCGCGTGATCACTGGCCCCGGCGCCGCAGCCACCACACGTACCTCAACACCGAAGTCAGCCAACTTTTTCTCAATCAAGCGGCTGGTGAGCTCCAGAGACTCAGGCGACATGGTTTCTTGTTGCGGTGGGACCTTGTCCAGCAAACTGACCTGCGGCAACTGCGAACGCGTGCCGTCATCAAACAAGGCCTGTTGCGACTCCTTAGCCACCCGATCGCTTTGAGGCACGGCGATCACGGGTGCCTCAATCGCCACTGGGGCTGCTTGCACTTTTTGGGGGGGCACAAGCAATTCATCTTCGGCCAAATCAGCGACTGGCTCTTCGCGGGCCTTGGCCGCCTCCTCACCCAGGCGCATGTCCTGCGCCAGTTCGCGCTTGGCTTGCCAAGCTTCGAAGCGCAGCACCAAAAAGCCGCCGATGCGCTCAGCCAGAGACAACCAGGAAAAACCCAAGGCGTGGGCGCCGGCGAGCAAAAACAAGACGGTCGCGCTCAACGCTGTGCCCACGCTACCGAGCCAAATTGACGACAAACGACCAAATACTTCACCCACCACCCCGCCCGAGCGGTCGGGTAGCCACCGATCCCAACTGTGCAGATGCGACCACTCCAAAACGCAACTGGCCAACAAACAAAGCGCCACGGCGGTGAACCACCACATGCGAGCGGGCCATGGCGAGGGCGGTGTCTGTGCTTCGGGAACCTGCCTCACGCGGCGAGAAGCGCTGACGGACACCGCGCTCATGGCCTCTGGCTGCTGCCACCAAGTCATCAACCGCTTGACCCATCGCACAGCCAGCGCCAGCCAAAGCCACCACACCGACGCGCCCAAAACGAAGTAAAGCGCATCAGCAAACCAAGCCCCCAACAAGCCCAACCAATTGCCTGCATTGGCTTGCGCGCCACTGGTCGACCACGCAGGGTCCAGTCGCGAGTAAGTGAGCAAAGCGACGCCCGCAAGCAAAAGCACCGCTGCACCCAGCAACAAACTGAGTTCTTGGGAAAAACGACGCGCCTTGGGAGGCGCGTTTTGCAAGGAGACATTGCGCTGTCCAGCGGAAAGCAATGTCTGCAAGGAGAAGGTCATATCAAATCAACACACAGCACAAACCAACCAGTAAAGCACCCAATCCAGGCGCGCAGCGCCATCAATGGTTGAGCATCAGGCGCTCGCGCACCAACATCAAACCATCTTCGCGGGTTTCGATCAGCCCCTTGTTTTCAAACTCTTTCATGACGCGACTGACCATCTCGCGCGAGGCGCCGATCATTTTGGCCACATCCTGTCGCGACACTTTGGCAAAACTCAAGCGCGTCGAATCGTCAAACGGTTTAGACAGTTCCATCAAGGCGCGGGCGACACGGCCGTACACGTCCAACAAGGCCAACGACTCGATCTTCTTGTCGGCTTCGCGCATGCGCCGCACCAGTCCCTTCATGATGGCGTAAGCCATTGCGGGGCTTTCAGGCAGACACGCGGCAAATTCGGCGCGTCCCAACGTCAACACGTCGGTTTGCACCTCAGCCACAACCGACGCCGAATGGGGTTGATCATCAATCAAGCTCATTTCGCCGACGTAATCGCCCGGCTCCAAACGCGCCAAAATCACCTCGCGTCCTTTGTTGTCAACCGCCACCACGCGCGCTCGGCCAGTCAACAAAATGGCCAAGTAGCCAGACTTTTCGCCTTGGCGCACCACATACTCACCGCGCTTGAATCGCCGCTTGGAAACCGCCGCGGCAACCATGCTCGCTTGTGCCGGGCTGAGCGACGCAAACAAAGGCACACGCCGGATCAGCTCTTGATTGGACAAAATGGTCATGACGATTTCCTTAAGAAAATGACTGTCTACGCAGGCGCCTACAATCCGGGCGCCCAGTCGCTGGCACTGCGTTTGCTCGGCACAAAGTACCACTCGGGCAAACTTTACTTGAAAAATCATGATGTTAATCGCATTAAATGCGAATTAACCAGCAAACCCGGCCCATCGCATCAAAGGATTCGCCATGTCTCACGCCAAAGTTCTCATCTTGGGCTCAGGCCCAGCCGGTTACAGCGCTGCGGTTTATGCCGCTCGCGCCAACCTCAAACCCCTGCTGATCACAGGCATCGCGCAGGGCGGCCAATTGATGACCACCACCGAGGTCGACAATTGGCCGGGTGATGTGATGGGCGTACAAGGCCCTGAGTTGATGCAACGTTTGCAACAGCACGCAGAACGTTTTGAAACCCAGATCGTGTTCGACCACATCAATCAGGTGGACTTGAATCAACGTCCCTTTACCCTCAAAGGGGGCAGCGGCACCTACACCTGCGATGCCTTGATCATTGCAACCGGGGCTTCAGCCAAGTATTTGGGCCTGGATTCAGAGACCGCATTCATGGGCAAAGGGGTGTCAGCCTGCGCCACTTGCGATGGATTTTTCTATCGTGATCAAGCGGTCTGTGTCGTCGGTGGCGGCAACACCGCTGTGGAAGAAGCCCTTTATTTGTCGAACATTGCGAGCAAGGTCTATTTGGTTCACCGCCGCGATAGCTTTCGGGCCGAGCCCATCATGGTCGATAAATTGATGGAGCGGGTTGCCGCAGGCAAGATCGAACTCAAAACCCACCAAGTTTTGGACGAGGTGTTGGGCGACAACATGGGCGTCAATGCCGTGCGCTTGCGCAGCACACAAGATGACAGCACCCACGACCTCGCGGTCAACGGCTGTTTCATCGCCATCGGGCATCACCCCAACACCGACATCTTCAAAGGCCAGTTGCAGATGGAGAACGATTACATCGTGACCCAGGGTGGCTTCAACGGCTTTGCGACCCAAACCTCGATTCCTGGTGTATTTGCCGCCGGCGACGTCCAAGATCACGTCTACCGTCAGGCCATCACCAGCGCGGGCACTGGATGTATGGCTGCTTTGGACGCCCAACGCTTTTTGGAACAACACGAAGCCTGAATCCAAAGGCGAGTTGTCGCCCGCCAGTCACAAGGTCGGCCAAATCAGTCCGGCCGTATATAATGGTGGGCTTTGCTGCTGCTGCTTCACTGGTGATCGGTGTTTCAAGCGCAACAAAAATCAAGAGTCCCGCCGACATTCAAAGGGGCTGAGAACAAAGCGATGATCGCCATCCCCGTGTTCCAACCCGTCGGCGAGGTGCGGCGCAAGCTGCCAACGTTATCGAAAGAGTTCGAATCATGGCAAAAGTATGTGATGTCACGGGCAAGAAGCCCATGTCGGGAAACAACGTTTCCCACGCCCACAACAAAACCCGTCGTCGGTTCATGCCTAACCTGCAGTACCGTCGTTTCTGGGTCGAGAGCGAGAACCGCTGGGTGCGCTTGCGCGTTTCCAGTGCTGCATTGCGCTTGATCGACAAAAAAGGCATTGACGTCGTGCTCGCAGATCTGCGTGCCCGTGGCCAAGCTTAATCAGGAGAAAGATCATGGCAAGCAAAGGCGGACGCGAAAAAATCAAATTGGAGTCCAGTGCAGGCACTGGCCACTTCTATACCACTTCCAAAAACAAAAAGACCATGCCCGGCAAAATGGAGATCTCTAAATTCGATCCCAAAGCCCGCAAGCATGTCCTGTACAAAGAAACCAAGTTGAAGTAACCGCTTCAAGCCTTGGTGCAAAAACCGCAGCGCGCAAGCCCTGCGGTTTTTTCATGCCCACCTGGGCACTCGCCCCAGACCAACAGAACAAGCGAGCGCTCAGGTGCGATGCAGCACAGCGCCTCGTGATACACACACAACAAAAAACCCCGACCCAAAATGAGACGGGGTTGAACGTGGTGCAGAGGCGCTTGGGCGATGAAGCGCCCAATCAGCGGCTCAGCGCCATTCAAGCGGCGGCGCGCAAACCCACAGAGAAATCACGCAACACTGCAATGCCGCTGGCCTCAGCGCGTTTGCACCAGGCCGCCAACTCCGCCGCCAACTGCTCACGCGTTTGGCTGGTCGAACTCCACATTTGCCGTAGCTCTTCACGCATGTTCGTCATGGTGGCCAAAGTCGGGTTGGCCTCAACCATGGCGTCCAACTGCGGCCGCACCTCTGAAGGCACCTTGGCCACATCGCGGTGCAGCCAACGCTTGGCATTGGCGGCCAATTCAGCGCTGCTGGCCGCGTGCTTGTTCAATTCGTCGCGCACTGCTTGGCGCATGGCTTTGGCGTAACGAGCCATGATCTCATAACGATTGGCAATGAGCGCTTCCAAGGTGTGCTCGTCGGCCACCGCACGGGTCTGACCTTGATGCAATTGGGGGGCCACTTTGCGCACCTTGGCCCAGCCAATCATTTCCATGGCGCGGATGTAGCCCCAACCGATATCGAACTCATAGGGCTTGACCGAGAACTTGGCCGATGTGGGGTAGGTGTGGTGATTGTTGTGCAACTCTTCACCCCCAATGATGATGCCCCAAGGCGACACGTTGGTGCTGGCGTCGGCCGCTTCAAAGTTGCGATAACCCCAGTAGTGGCCAATGCCATTGATCACGCCTGCAGCCCAAAACGGGATCCAAGCCATTTGAACCGCCCAGACCGTCAAGCCCAGAGCACCGAACAAGGCCACATCAATGATCAGCATCAAGGCCACGCCTTGCCACGTGAAGCGGCTGTAGACGTTGCGCTCGACCCAATCGTCGGGCGTGCCGTGGCTGTAACGCTGAACCGTCTCTGCATTTTTCGCCTCATTGCGGTACAACTCGGCACCGCGCCACATCACGGTGTTGATGCCACGCGTGATGGGACTGTGTGGATCCTCTTCGGTTTCGCATTTGGCGTGGTGTTTGCGGTGAATGGAGACCCACTCGCGCGTCACCATGCCGGTGGTCATCCAGAGCCAAAAGCGGAAAAAATGCGACGGGATCGGCCCCAACTCCATGGCGCGGTGCGCTTGATGCCGGTGCAAATAAATCGTCACACTGGCAATGGTGATGTGCGTCATCACCAAGGCGAACGCCAACACCTGCCACCACGATGCACCACTGAGGCCATCACCCAAAAACGTCAACAAATTGTCCATGCTTTCACTTTCTCGCGCAGCCATCAAGGCGGCCAATAACCAAGCCCAATATTTTAAGAAAATTTTTCATATAAATCAAAGATTTAAACGATCAGCACTTGTGGCCTGAGGACACCCCCGAAGCTCAATCCACACGTTGCCAAACCGCCGCGAAAAATCCGTCTGTGCCGTGCACGTGAGGCCACAAGCGCAAATAGGGGTCTGCACACAACTGGGCCCTCAACTCTGGCGATTTCACGGTTGAAGCCAATGCCTCGTGCGCGGCCACGGGCACAAACATGGGGTGCTGCAAGCCAAACGCCTCAGCCACTTCCTCGTTCTCATCACGCAGCAAACTGCAGGTGGCATAAACCAATCGCCCACCCGGCTGAACCAAACGCGCCGCCGACTCCAGGATCTGGCGTTGACGCGTCGCATAGGCTGAAATGTCCGCGGCTTGCAAACGCCACTTCAACTCGGGACTGCGACGCAGCGTCCCCAAACCCGAGCAAGGTGCATCGACCAACACCCGTTGAGCCTTGCCTCGCCACGCCTGCAAGCGGGCATCGCCTTCGTCGCTCAGGGCCATGGTGTAGACCGAGCGCAAGCCCGCACGCTGCAACCTTGGCGCCATCGCAGCCAAGCGTGCCGCGGACACGTCCATGGCCATCAATCGCCCCTGGTCGCGCATCATGGCACCCAGGGCGAGCGTCTTGCCCCCCGCGCCCGCACAGAAGTCGACCACCGTCTCACCGCGCTTGGCGCCCACCAAGGCCGCCAGCAGTTGCGAACCCTCGTCTTGCACTTCCAGCGCACCCGACTCAAACCAAGCGGTGTTTTTCAACGAGCGCCGCTGCGCCAAACGCAAACCCCAGGGGGAATAAACCATGGGCTGTGCGGGCCAAGCTTGGTCGCGCATCTCGGCCATGAGTTTGTCGCGCTTGGCACGATGCACATTCACACGCACGTCCAAGGGCGCTGCCTGATTCAAGGACTGCGCCAAGGCTTCAATGTCGCTCACGCCCTGCGACACCAAGTCATCGACCAACCAATCAGGCAAGTTCAAGCGCTGCGCAAGCGTGCCCCAGCCCGCTTCAAATTGAGAACACGCACGCGCAAGCCACTGCTGCTGCGCTGGCGCGCAATCGGCCAACATCTCCGACCAACCCAAGTGATGCGCCGCCAACAACGCCAAGCCCTCACCTGGCGCCGGCTCTCCTGCGCTGCTCACCCAAGCGGACCAGAGCCCGCGCTGACGCAAAACAGCGAAAAACGCGTCGGCCAATTGCGCCCGATCACGCGCACCAAGTTCGGCGTGGGCACGCCGATACTGCGCCAAAACCTCATCAGCGGCCAGCGCTGGCGAAGCGTCAAACTGCGCCAGCAAGGCCTGCAAATGCGGGACAAATTGTTTCCAGTACATGGAGGCCGATTGTCCCATGCCGGATAATCACAACCCATGAGCGACATCGAACAAGAAGTGCGCCGTCGGCGCACTTTTGCCATCATTTCCCACCCCGACGCCGGTAAAACCACCCTCACTGAAAAGCTGCTGCTGTTTTCGGGAGCCATCAACATCGCTGGCAGCGTCAAGGCCCGCAAGGCCGCCCGCCATGCCACCAGTGACTGGATGGAAATTGAAAAGCAACGTGGTATTTCGGTGGCCTCATCGGTCATGCAGATGGAATACCGCGACTGCGCAATCAACCTGCTGGACACGCCTGGCCACCAAGACTTCTCAGAGGACACCTACCGCGTACTGACGGCTGTGGACGCCGCCTTGATGGTCATTGATGCGGCCAATGGCGTGGAACCACAAACCCGGCGCTTGCTGCAGGTTTGCCGCGCGCGCAACACGCCCATCCTGACCTTCGTCAACAAGATGGACCGAGAGGTGCAGTCGCCGCTAGACGTCCTGGATGAAATTGAACGCGAATTGGGCATGACCGCCGTGCCCTTCACTTGGCCCGTCGGCATGGGCAAGCGTTTCCACGGCGTCTATGACCGCCGCGCCGACCACCTGCGCGTCTTCGTTCCAGGCGAAGACAAACGCGGCGGTGATGTTGAGGTGCTGCCCGGCCGTGACAACCCCGGCAGTGTGTCGCGTTTCGGCGCCGAATACGAACAAGCGCAAGGCGAATTGGCCTTGTTGGACGAGGCCGCACCGGCTTTTGACGCCGCTGCTTTTTTGGCGGGCGAGCAAACGCCCATGTTTTTTGGCTCTGCCGTCAACAACTTCGGCGTACAAGAGGTCTTAGACGCTTTAGTCGAACTGGCTCCCGCGCCTTCGGCCCGTCAGGCCTTGCAGCGCGAGGTCATACCCACCGAAAAGAAATTCAGTGGCGTGGTATTCAAAATCCAAGCCAACATGGACCCTGCCCACCGCGACCGCATCGCCTTCGTGCGCTTGGCCAGCGGGCATTTCACCCGCGGCATGAAGCTGCGCGTGGTGCGCTCGGGCAAGGACATCAAGCCCAACACCGTGGTGAACTTCTTGAGCCAACGCCGCGAACTGTTGGAAGAGGCCTTCGCGGGGGACATCATCGGCATCCCCAACCACGGCGTACTCCAACTGGGTGATACGCTGACCGAAGGCGAAGAGCTGCAATACACCGGTCTGCCGTTTTTTGCACCAGAAATGATACGCTCCGTCGAGGTGGCCGACCCTTTGCGCTCCAAACAACTGCGCGCGGGCCTGACGCAGTTGGGCGAAGAAGGTGCCATTCAGGTCTTTCGCCCGATTGCGGGCAGCGTCTTGCTGCTGGGGGCCATCGGTCAATTGCAGTTCGAGGTCGTTGCC
>JALRFN010000341.1 GCA_023268425.1 Burkholderiaceae bacterium
AGGAACTCCATCACGTCGCCTTCCGCCACCACGTACTCCTTGCCTTCGGCGCGCAGCCAGCCCTTGGTGCGCGCTTCCGCCAGGGAACCGGCCTCCAGCAGCTGCTGGTAGCCGATGGTCTGGGCGCGGATGAAACCGCGCTCGAAGTCGGTGTGGATGACGCCCGCCGCCTGCGGCGCGGTGTCGCCAATGTGGATGGTCCAGGCGCGCACTTCTTTGACGCCAGCGGTGAAGTAGGTTTGCAAGCCCAAGAGCTTGAAGGCCGCGCGAATCAAGCGGTTTAAGCCCGGCTCTTCCTGACCCAATTCGGCCAAGAACATGGCCTTGTCTTCGTCTTCCATGCCTGAGAGTTCGGCTTCGATCTTGGCGCAAATGGCCACCACTGGCGCGCCCTGGCTTTCGGCGTAGGCGGTCAGCTTGTCCAGATAGGCGTTGTTCTCAAAACCATCTTCAGCCACGTTGCCCACAAACATCGCGGGCTTGGCGGTGATCAGGCACAAAGGCTTCAACAAAGCTTGCTCGTCGTCACTCAGTTCCAAGACGCGCACGGGCTTGAGTTCGTTCAGTGCCGCTTGCACTTGGGTCAAGACCTTGACCAAAGCGGCGGCTTCTTTGTCGTTGCCTGATTTGGCGGCTTTGACCGAGCGTTGCAGCGTTTTTTCCACCGTGGCCATGTCGGCCAAACACAGTTCGGTTTGAATGACTTCGATGTCAGCAATCGGGTCCACATGGCCAGCGACGTGAATCACGTTCTCGTCGTCGAAACAGCGCACCACGTTGACGATGGCGTCGGTCTCGCGGATGTGCGACAAAAACTGGTTGCCCAAGCCTTCACCTTTGGACGCCCCGGCCACCAAACCCGCGATGTCCACGAACTCAACAATCGCCGACTGGATGCGCTCAGGTTTGACGATTTCGGCCAGCGCGGCCAAACGCGGATCGGGCACTTCCACCACGCCCACGTTGGGGTCGATGGTGCAAAAAGGGTAGTTCTCGGCGGCGATACCCGCTTGGGTCAAGGCATTGAACAGGGTGGACTTACCGACGTTGGGCAAACCAACGATGCCGCATTGCAAACTCATGGACGACTTTCAGGCGATTTTTAGACAGCCGTCGATTTTACCGGGCTGTGCTGAAGCCTCGCCTCAGTCCCCCGCGCGCATGAAATTGCGCCAAGTGCCCACGTTGTAAGCCTCATAGCCCTGGCGCTTGAGCGCCATCTTGGCCATGCCACTGCGCGTGCCGCTGGCGCAGCCCACCACCACAGGCGCGTCTTTGGGGATCTCGCTCAAACGGCCACCGAGCTCCTGCAAGGGAATGTTGATGGTGCCCGGCGCATTGCCGCTGGCGAACTCGGCCACCGAACGCACGTCCACCAACGTCGCCCCTTTGGCCTTGAGTGCGGGCAACAGGCCGATCACCCGGCGCGCGCTCCACCACTTGTAGCCAAACCAAGCGGCCAAAGCCAACAACGGCCAGTACTGTTGGAAAAACGATGCGATGTCCATGGCGTGTCCTCATTGCGCGTGGGCACTGCACCCAACACCCCCGAGAGTATCCGCGAAAAGCTCGGCCACAAGCTGCAAACACTTCCAGCTGACATTTCCATCAAAAACAGATGAAAGAGTACTAAACAACTCATATCATTCGAAGATGGACGGTAAAAATACTCCCTACGCATTTATTGACCGATGGCGAGACGTGCAAGCCAGCGAATTGGCCACGGCTCAGAGCTTTGTCATCAACCTGTGCGAACTCCTGGGTGTGCCCGCGCCCCACCCCACGCCCGAGCAAGACTACATGTTTGAGCGCCCGCTCAAAGAAGCCCACGGCGACGGCAGCAGCAGCGAGAGGCGCATCGACTGCTACAAGCGCGGCCACTTCATCCTCGAAGCCAAAAAAATCAAAGCCGCTGGTCACACCAAAGGCTATGACGACGCCTTGCTGCGCGCCCACGCCCAGGCCCAAAACTACGCCCGCGCCCTGCCTGCTGCCGAAGGCCGCCCACCCTTTTTGGTGGTCGTGGACGTCGGCAACGTCATCCAACTGTTTGCCGAGTTCAGCCGCTCGGGCGGCAACTACACGCCATTTCCCGACCCGCGCAGCCACAGCATTCGCCTCAACGACTTGCGCGACGACCAAGTGCGTGAACGCTTGCGCCTGTTGTGGACCGACCCCATGGCGCTGGACCCCAGCCGCGTCAACGCCCGCGTCACCCGCCAAGTCGCCACCGCTTTGGCCGAAGTCGCCAAAAGCCTGGAGGCCGACGGTCACCCGGCGCAGACCGTCGCGGCATTCCTCACCCGCTGCCTGTTCTCCATGTTCGCCGAAGACGTGGGCTTGCTGCCGCCCAGCGCTGGGCAAGGCGCGTTCAGCGAACTCTTGCTGCGCCACGGCGACGACCCCGCGACCTTGCAACGCATGATGCAAGCTCTCTGGGCCAACATGGACCAAGGCGGCTTCAGCCCCGCGCTGGCCAAAGACATCTTGCGCTTCAACGGCAAACTGTTCAAAGGCTTCAACACCGACGGCTACGCCCTGCCCCTCAAGCGCGACCAAATCCAACAACTGCTCGCTGCCGCCCGCGCCGACTGGACCGCCGTCGAGCCCGCCATCTTTGGCACCCTGCTCGAACGTGCCCTCGACCCCACCGAACGCCACGCCCTGGGCGCGCACTACACGCCGCGTGCCTACGTCGAACGCCTGATCCTGCCCACCGTCGTTGACCCCTTGCGCGCCGAGTGGGCCCACGCCCAAGCCGCTGCGCTCTTGCTGGCCAACGAGGCCAACGCACTCGAGGGCAAAAAAGCCCAAGACAAACTCGAACAAGCCCGTGCTGAAGTGCGCCAGTTCCACCACCGCCTGTGCACCGTGCGCGTGCTCGACCCCGCCTGCGGCAGCGGCAACTTCTTGTACGTCACGCTGGAACACCTCAAACGCATCGAAGGCGAAGTCCTCAACCAACTCGACGCCCTCGGTGACAGCCAAGCCAAACTCGGTCTAGAAGGCGAAACCGTCACCCTGCAGCAACTGCGCGGCATCGAGATCAACCACCGCGCCGCCGCACTGGCCGAGCTGGTGCTGTGGATTGGCTACCTGCAATGGCAAGCCCGCACCGTGGGCGTGAACCACATCGCCGAGCCTGTGGTGCACGACTACGGCAACATCGACAACCGCGATGCGGTGCTGGCCTACGACCGCACCGAACCGCAAAAAAATGAG